>NZ_JBFAOV010000038.1:0-89921 GCF_040675375.1 Nonomuraea sp. NPDC049607 | reverse complement strand
TCACCGCCACCAGCCTGAACGGCACATGGACACCACAGGCCGCCACCGAGGGCAACCCCTTCGCCGGCAAGGCCAACAGCGGCGCCACCTGGACCAACGACATCAGCCACGGCGAACTGATCCGCACGAGCGCCGACCAGACCTTCACCGTGGACCCCTGCAACCTCCAACTCCTCTACCAGGGACGCAGCCCCAGCTCCGGCGGCGACTACGGCCTCCTGCCCTACCGACCGGGTCTGCTCACACTCCAGCGCTGAGCCTGCTGAGCGCGGGTTGATCGTCCCGCGAACATCGAGACGGCTTTGAGCGATCACACCCGGTGCCGAGCCACCGGTGATCGCTCAAGGCCGTGACAGACGTCGTCGCACGCCTGGCGCAACCCGATCTGGCGGCACCGGGACCGCTCGTTCGCCGAGTGGTAGTCGTCCCTGGAGCCGCCCGTCGCCGCCCTGTGCTGGCACAGGCACGTGGCGGACGATGTGGTGCTCACCGCACACGGCCTCGTTTCGCAGCGACTCCACCAGCGGACGGGCGATGCTCACCAGCCCCACCCACAGGCTCGACAGCCGGGAGGGTGATCACGCAACCATGCGAAACCGCAGGTGGAAGCTCTGAAGATTTCGCGCGCCCCCCTCCGAGGCACCACGTCCTGCGCGGCGGTGGCGCCATCCTGTCCGCCCTCGCCGGGGACCGAGTCGTCAGAGGCTCAGGAGGCACGCAGCTTGGCGTCGGCCGCGTCCGTACGGGCCCGGCTGCCCCAGAACCACTCCAGGTGGGCGGTCCGCCGCTGCTCCGTCAGCCACTCCTCGAACAGGTGCCGCTCGATGAGCCCGCGGCGGATCTCGTCGAGCACCGCCGGCTCCGTCGCCAGCACGTACGCGACGCAGAGCCCGCCGTCCGGGAGCCGCCCGGGCCCGAGCACGTCACCGGCGGCGGCCTTCTCGACCTCGGGGCCGAAGAGCCCGATCAGCGAGCTCCTGTCGTTCGCCTCCATTCGGCACGTGGCCGCGCCCGCCAGCACCTCCTCCGTGGCCAGCGCGACCGGGTCGGCCTTACCACCCCGCAGCATCGCGGCGGCGATCGCGGCGCGGGCTGCGTCGACGTACCGCAGCCTGACCACGCGCAGCCCTGGCGTTCCCCACAGGCCCGATCGGGCCGCGGCCGGCCGCCCAAGGTGTCCCTGGACAAGATCGTGGGTGCGGCCATGGCGCTGGCGGACCGGGAAGGACTGGCCGCCATGACCATGGACCGGCTCGCCGCGTCCCTCGGCGTCGGCACGATGACGCTCTACACCCACGTGCCCGGCAAGGCCGAACTGGTCGACCTGATGGTGGACTCCGCCTGGCAGGAACCCGACCTGACTCGATCAGGCTCCTGGCGGGACCGGATCGAGCACTACGCGAAGCAGAACACGGCCTTGCACGAACGCCACCCGTGGCTGCGCATGGTGTCGACCGTACGACCACCCCTGGGTCCCGGCCTGCTCGCCAGGGCCGACTTCCTCCTGGCCGCTCTGTCCATGACCGGGCTGTCCGCCACCGAGAGGTCCGCGGCGAGCGACTCCGTCGTCACCTTCGTCGACGCCGCGACCGCCACCCTTGCCGAACACACCCATGCCGAGCGGCTCAGCGGCCTGTCCGACGACGACTGGTGGGCCGCCCGTCAGGAGTTCTGGGAGACCATCTTCGACCCGGCGCGCTACCCGGCGATCGAACAGACCTGGCAGAACGGCGGCCTCGACCGCAGCGCGGCCGAGGCCGCGGTGCGCGCGTTCGACCTCGGCCTGCGTGCCCTGCTCGACGGAATCGCCGCGACGGCCCAGCGGAATCGCCGATCGACCGGCTGATCTCCACAGGGACCTCGATCGGCTAGCTAGCCCTGTCCGGCGACAGTCGCGCGGAGGGTCTCGATCCACCAGTCGAGCAGACGATCCCGGGCGGTGTCGTCCAGCCCGACGCTCCGGCGGAACTCGTCGCCGAACAGCGGCTCCGTCGCGACCGCTTGGTGCAGGGCACACACAGTCAGCTGGATCGCCTCGCGTGACGGCGGCGTTCGCCCGGTGGCCGCGCACTGCCGCCGAGCCTGGGCGTGCAGCCGGTCCACCACCTCGTCCAGCATTCCGCTACCGGCGTCCCGCCAGCCGGAACGGTGCAGCGCGAGCGCCAGTTCGGCGTAACCGCCCGCGTACAGCGCGGCCAACGTGCGCACCAGTTCGGCGGGATCGATCGGGGCGTCGGCCCACGTGTCGAGCACGATGTGCAGTTCGGCCTTCAGCTTGGCCCCGCCGAACCGCAGCAGCGACTCCAGCAGTCGTTCCCGCGTGCCGAAGTGGTGGTTGACCGCGGCGTCGGACACACCGACCTCCGCCGCGACGGCGCGCACCTGCACGGCGGCAGGGCCGCCCGCGGCGAGCAACCTGCTCGCCGCTTCGAGGATCAGCCGCTTGGCGTCCTCGGGCCGGCGTCGTACTCGGGGGGGCATGCGCCCACCTTACCTTGACCGGTCAAGGCAGCGTCGCTTACCTTGGTCGCTCAAGGTAAGGAAGGTGGCGCGTGCGGGGACACTTAGCGATTCCGGCGATGACCGAGCTGGCGACGGCACTGGGTGTCACGATCGACGATCCGGCGCCGCCCCGCGAGATCCACTTCTCCCGTGCGGGCTGCCGGTTGCACGGATTCGACTGGGGTGGAACCGGATCCCCGGTGCTCCTGTTGCACGGTGGCGCGTTGACCGCGCACACGTGGGACTTCGTCTGCCTCGGCCTGCGCGGCGCTGCCCGGCTGATCGCGCTGGATCTGCGAGGTCACGGCGAGAGCGGCTGGTCCGGTGACTACCGCGTCGGCACCCTCGCGGCCGACGTCGTCGCCGCGGCCGATCACCTCGGCTTCGACCGGGTCCGGCTGGTCGGCATGTCTCTGGGCGGCGTCATCGCGGCCCACGTCGCCGACCGGCATCCCGCTCGGGTGGAGCGGCTGGTGCTCGTCGATGTCGCGCCCGGCGTGGACTTCGACAGCACCTGGCGGGTGCGGTTGTTCATCAGCGGGCTCGGTCCGGTGCGGGATCTGGAGACGGTGGTGGAGGCCGCGATGCGGGTCAATCCACGCGCCGACCGGGCCAGTGTCACCTACCGCATGAGCACGCTGTTCCGCCGTGCACCCGGCGGCGGCTGGGTGCCGAAGAGCGATCCGCGGCCTCCGGACTTCCCCGCCATCCTGGCGGCCATCGATCGGCTGCCCGATCAGCTGAGCAGGACGCCGGTGCTGCTCGTGCGCGGCGGACGCAGCAGGGTGCTCCCCCAGGCCGCCGCCGAACGCCTGGCCGCGCGCCTCCCGGACGGCGAGCTCGTGGTCGTGCCGGACGCCGGGCACAACGTCCAGGAGGACAATCCGGCCGCACTGATCACCGCGTTACGTGCCTTCCTGACACGCTGACCGCGACAACGCCGGATCAGCAACTACGGCCGTGACCGGCTGCGAACCGCAGAACCCTGCTGGAGACCCGGCGAGTCCCTTACCGCCGGACCACGAAAGGAGAACCAGCGCATGTCCGCACGAACGTTCGAGCTCACCACGATCCCCTCGGTGAAGGTCGGCATGCTCATCCGCCGCCCCGCCCGCGAGGTGTTCCAGGCCATCGTGGACCCCGCCATCACGAGCAAGATCTGGTACACCAAGAGCAGTGGGATGATGACCCCCGGCGCCGAGCTGACCTGGGAATGGGAGATGTACGGGGCGTCGACTCAAGCCTCGGTCGAAGAGGTGGACGAAAACAGTCGGATCCGCTTCACCTGGGGCAACTACGCGCCCGACGCCCCCACCACAGTCGAGTTCCGTTTCATCCCCATGCCCGACGACACCACCTACGTCCACGTCACCGAAACCGGGTTCACCGGCACCGGCGACGAACTCGTCCACCACGTAACCGACTCCACCGGCGGCTTCACGTTCCTGATCAGTGCACTCAAGGCGCTGCTGGAGCACGACATCGTTCTCGGCCTCGTCGCCGACGCCAACCCGAGCGGCCTGTCGGCCTGAAAGAACTGGCATCATCGCAGCATCTTCTGTCCTGTCCGTTCATGTGTTGCAGGGAGCCAGATGGATCAGCTGGTGGAGGACGATCCGCGCACGCTGGGGCCGTACGAACTCGTCGCCCGGCTCGGCGAGGGCGGCCAGGGCGTCGTCTATCTGGGACGCGACCTCTCCGGCCGGCAGGTGGCCGTCAAGCTGCTGCACAACGGCCTGCTGACCGATCCCGGCGCGCGCGACGGGTTCCTGCGCGAGGTGGAGCTCGCCCGGCGGGTGGCCAGGTTCTCCACCGCGCCCGTGCTCAACGCCGACCTGGCGGGCCGGCGGCCCTACATCGTCAGCGAGTACGTGCCCGGCCCCTCGCTGCGTGACCTGGTCGCCACCGAGGGACCACGGCAGGGGGCCGCGCTGGAGCGGCTGGCGATCAGCACCGCCGCCGCGCTGGCCGCCATCCACCGGGCCGGGGTGCTCCACCGCGACTTCAAGCCGGCCAACATCCTCATGGGGCCCGAGGGCCCGGTCGTGATCGACTTCGGTATCGCCCGGGCTCTGGACGCGCCAGGCAACACCTCGACGGGCCCGCTGATGGGCACGCCGTCCTATCTGGCGCCCGAGCAGATCGGCGGCGGGCAGGTGACGGCCGCGGCCGACGTCTTCGCCTGGGCCGTGACCATGGTGTTCGCGGCTTCGGGGCGACCCGCGTTCGGCGCCGACTCCACCCCCGCCGTGATCAACCGCATCCTGAACGAGCAGCCGGCCGTCTCCGGGCTGGACGGCGTCCTGCTCCGGCTCGTCACCGCCGGCCTGTCGAAGGACCCGGCCGCGCGGCCGAGCGCCGACGACCTGGTCACCGGGCTGACCTCGCGCGAGTTCGTACCGGGACCGGCCACCGGGTCTCCCCCGCCGCCGGAGCGTCAGGGCGGTCGGGGGCGGCGGCGCGCGCTGCTGGCGACGGCCGCCGCCACGGCGGCGCTGCTCGTCACGGGCGGCGTGCTGATCACCGCGGACACCCTGCCCCCACCGCCCCCGGCCACGATCGGCACGGCCTCTCCCCCGTCGTCCGGCACCGCCACCGCCCCGGCTCCGGCCGCGGCCACCGCCTCGCCGCAGGAGGTCAAGAGCACTGCGCGGGGGACGTCGTCCCCACCGGCCAGGCAGCGGGCCCGACCCAGGAGCTCGCCCCCCCGCCACCCGGCCGACCAGGACGGGCGACACGGTGAGCAGCCGCATCGACGACGGCTCAGTACCCCACCCGACACCCGCCCGGCACACGGAGAACCCGCCGGAGCCCACGCGCGAGCCGTCGCAGCAGCCCACCCAGGCGCCCGCCCAGCCGCAGCCGCCGTCCCCGATGGAGAACCCGTTCACCTGCATCCCGTCGATGTGCTGAGGCGTGGCCCGCGTCAGTCGTCCCGGGGGATCTTCGAGACTCGTGGTCGGCGTGGAAGAGCACCTCCTGCACCCGACGGTCGTCCCTGCGGGTGCACATCTGGCCGACCAGGGGCAGTGTGGGGGCCCGGCAGCGATGGAGCAGAATTCACGCTGTCGGCGCTGACCCGCGGGAACTCCTCGAGAAACACGATCACGGGACGGCGGGGTCCGACGTGGCGCTGGACGACATCGCGCGCCGCGCAGGAGTAGGCAACCCTCTATCGCCATTTCCCCACGCGCGGCGACCTGCTCGTCGCCGTCTTCACCGAGGAGGTGGCCGAGCGCGGCGGTCGTGGGTGATCGACGAGGCCTCCGGCAGTTGGTTCAAACGACGAAGAAGAGCCAAATACCGGAGACCTCATGGCCGGCGTAGCGGTGACGAGGCGGCACGACCTCACCGACGAGCAGTGGGCAGCGCTGGAGCCGCTGTTACCCGCCGCTCCGGGACGTGGTCGTCCGCCGAAATGGAGCAGAGGGCAGCCGGGATGGCCGTCTGCGGAAGGAACCGCCCGGTGGGACGGAAAGCGAACCCTAGTCGGGCAGGCGGTCCAGGAGCCAGGTGGCGGCCTCTTCCGTGATCTCGGTGTGGCCGCGGTTGTCGCCGGCGCACAGGAAGTCGTCGAAGTCGCTCTCGTCCGGGGACAGCGCGTCGATGTCGGTGTACAGCTCGGCGTCGGTGATGTCGCGGACGGAGACGGCGCTGATGGACGGGACGAAGCAGTGCCCGGCGATCGGATTGTCGACGTCCAGGCCGAGACCGGTGGCTTCGGCGATCGCGTTGAGCGCGTCGGCGAGGATCTTGAACCCGGTCAGGATGCCGCCGGGCGCGCCGTCGACGCACGGAACGCCCGGCGCCTGGACCTCGATGACGTCGGGCGTCAGCAGGCGAAGCAGGCCGGCCAGGGTCTCCGGCGCCTTGGGCTGCGTGCGCAGGTCGGTGCCGGTGATGAGGTCGCCGGTGCCCAGCAGCGCGCTCTCCCCGGCGCCGGTGCCGTTGCCCGCGCCGTTGCCCGCGCCGTCGGCGACAGCGAGCAGGCGCGGGATACGCGGCCAGCCGCCGACGGATTCCAGTTCGCGCAGGAACTGGGTGCGCAGCGGGTCGACGCCGGGCACGCCGTCGGTGCCGGGCAGGTGCCAGGCCAGCAGCTGGCGGGCGGCCGGGCTGTTGAAGAGGTCGGAGAAGCGCGAGTCGTAGGCGTTGATGTGGTGCGCGAACGCCTGGAGCGAGATCGGCACGTAGGCGCCGCGGTGCGGGGTGTCCCAGGAGAAGTACACGCCGACCTGGTGGTCGATGCGCTGCGTCTCCATCCGGGCCAGGGCGTAGCGGGTGACCAGGCCGCCCATGCTGAACCCGCCGGCCAGCAGGCGGGTGTCGCCGACCCGCTCGGCGGCGGCGCGGTGGATCGCCGCGGTGGCGGTCTGCGCGTTGTCGAGGATGGAGGCGCCGCGGTCGTCGAAGCCGATGACGACGACGTCGCGGCCGCGCCGGCGCAGCTCGCTGATCAGCGGGAAGGCGCGCCGCTCCAGGCCGTCGTAGAGCTCGTCGATGTCGCTGGCCCCGGATCCGAAGCCGTCGGCCAGAAGCACCGGCCGGGTCAGGGTCTGGTTGCGTTCGCCGTAGTACACCCATGCGGTCCCGCCGGGCAGCTGCCAGCGGTCGCTCCACTCCGCGGCGGGTGGAGCGGTGGTGGTGGCGCCCGCCCTGGAGCTGGCGCTGGAGGACAGGACGACCGGCGGCGCGGCGCTCAGAGCGCTCGCGATCTGCTTTTTGTTGATCACCCCAGAGTTATCACCATTAGTGGCCGTACGGACACCTAAAGCTATGATCTCGGTCGGCTCCTCGTTTGGTCCGCATGAGACCGCAGCAGCGAGTCCACCGGCCGGCCGAGAACACCCACGCGCGTGGGATCGCACGCAGCGGCTTGTGCTCGGTCAGGACGCCTTCCAGGTGAGGGTGATGCGCCAGAGTCGCCCAGTGTGGGCGCGGAAGTCGTGCCCCTCCAGCGCTTGAGCCCGGCTCCCCACGCGTTGCGGGCGGGCGTACGTCGCAGATGACACGAACTGGCCGCGGCCCCGCTCGGTGATCAGCGCGCGGCAGTCGGGCCCGGTTCGGCGTGTGCGCGCGACGGGCGGGCCGAGACGACGTCGAGCAGGTTGGCGAGCTGACCGAGCTGTTGTGGGTCCAGCCGACCGGTCGCCGGTGTCAGGGCACGCCGGATGTCGTCCTTCACGCGTTCGGTGAGTTCGATCCCGGCCGGGGTCATGTACACCTCGACGACCCGGCCGTCATCGGGGTTCTTGCCGCGCGCCAGCAGGCCCCGGCGCTCGGCGCGGGCGATGAGGGTGGACATCGTGGACTTGTCCAGACCGAGGTAGGCGGCCAGGTCGGTGACGCGGAGGCGGCGGTCGCTGAGGATACCGAGCACCCGCAGCTGGGTGAGCGACAGATCATGCTCGCCACCGATGCGGGTCAGCACGCCGGCCACTTCGAAGGTGGTCCGGACGAGGGCGTCCATGACGTCGTCGGCGACGGTCATGCCGCCATGCTAGTCCGGCATGGTTGGAAATGCCAACCATGCCGAGGCGTGGACGCCTGACATCGCCGTCGCCCGAGGGCGCCTCACGGCTCGATCCCGCATCAGGTGATCGACGGATACGGCGTCGATCACACGGCCCGGTTGACATGGTTTGCATTTCCAACCATCCTGAAGATAGTTGGAAATGCAAACCATCCTCAGGAGGTCTCCATGCATGCTGCCGTCATCCCTGAAGCCGGTGCTCCGCCGGTCTATCAGGACCATCCCGACCCCACGGAACGCCACGACGAGCTCGCCGTCGAGGTCCTCGCGGCCGGGCTGCACCATCTGACCAGAGCCAAGGCGAACGGCTCGCACTACTCCGGCAAGGGCATGTACCCGCTCGTCCCAGGCGTCGACGGCGTCGTACGCGACAAGGAGGGCAACGTCCGCTACGTGGTCCTGGACGACACAGCTCTGGGAACGTTCGCCGACCGCACCCTCATCGACCCGCGTCGCAGCGTGATCCTGCCCGACGGCGTCGACCCCGTACGGATCGCCGCCGCGATGAATCCGGCCATGTCGTCCTGGGTCGCGCTGCGCCGGCGCGTCGAATTCCGAGCCGGTCAGCGTGTCCTCGTCCTCGGCGCCACCGGCAACGCCGGACGGATGGCGGTCCAGATCGCCAAGCTGTTCGGCGCCGCCCACGTCATCGCCGCAGGCCGTGACGCCGCCCGCTTGAGAGCGCTGACCGCCCTCGGAGCCGACGAGACGATCACCTTCGACGAGATCAGCCGCGCGGCCGATGTCGACGTGGTCATCGACTACGTGTGGGGCGAGCCCGCAGCCGGCGCCTTGATCCCGATGCTCACCGCCCGCGCCGACCGCGCCGTCCCGCTGACCTGGATCCAGATCGGATCCATCGCCGGCCAGAGTGCGCCGATCCCGTCCGCGGCACTGCGCTCGGCCCGCCTGCAGATCGTCGGCAGCGGCATCGGCTCGGTCCCTGCCCGCGACATCCTCGCCGAGCTGCCCGAACTGGCCTCAGCGGTGACCGCCGGCGCGATCGACGTGCGGGTCCGCGCCGTACCCCTCCCCCAGGTCGCGCAGGCGTGGACCGACGAGACCGAGGACCGCATCGTCCTCGTCCCCCAGCCGCCGAGGGCGGCGGGGGACGCGGCGTCGGGGTCATGATCGGCCCGTTGTCGGCAAGTGAGGCGCCTCATGTCGGCGGCGATGGTCGGACGCGGGGCCATGGCGAGGCCGAGGGAGGGGCGCGGATGTCGGCTGAGGCGTTGGCAGCGGTGGCGCCTCCGTACGTGCCGTTGCCCCTGTCCGACGCCCCGGACCCACCGACCATCACCACCCCGTGAACCACTTCGCCACGATCGGGGACCGCCGTCGAACCCGCCGGCTCCACCTCGCTGCTGACGAACCTGACCTCACGCGGACCGGATCGGCAGCCATGAAGATCAGTACCTCCGAGAGCCCACCCGACGCGCAGTGGGGCCGGCCGTCCTGCGGGGAGATGAACATGATCGCCGCCAAGGTCTGTCCTGGTACGACCATGGCCCCGAGCCGTCCGGGGCCGGCGGGCGGCCTCGGACGGCGCGGTGACTGTTTGACGGTGGATTCCCGTCCACCCTGGTGAGCCTGTCGCCGGGGTGCCCACGGCGTCGGCGCCACCCGAATGAGTAGGCGTTACTCATGCCGGGCGGCGTCCGGCGGCGGAGGCTGGTCCTGGAACGACTCCAGAAGATCAACGACTGTCGGGCAGGAGAATCCATGGACACGCATTGGGGCACGATGCGCCGCCACTACACGCGGGCCGCCGCGCGGGCGCAGGCGATGACCGCGCTGAGCACGGCCGGATACGAGGTCTGGAGCGACCCGGCCGGCGACGAGTACTTCGTCCTGGGCGGCAACGACCAGGTGAACGTGACGATCGTGATCGTCCCCGAGGGGGACGACGAGTGCTTCCTCGCCGTCATCGCCAACAGCTCCAACGGCACGGCCGAGAGCGCACGCAACAAGGTCCGCAGCCTCATCCCGGACCTGGCGGCTCCCGCCCCGATGCCCCACCTGCCGTAGGTCCGGTCGTCCGACAGAGGGGAGCACGGTCATGGTTCAGGTGGCCCCGACATTCGGCCCGTGGTCGAGCAACGCGACCAGCGTCGTCAGCACCTGGGTGCCCAACGGCGACACACCGCTGGGCTACCGCGTCTGGGTGAACCCGTTCGACCTGCGGGTCACGATCGACGTCGACCTCGCCCTGTTCACGGCCGATCCCTCGGTCGGCGGGTGGGGCGGCCGGTACACCTGGACGAACCTGCCCAGCGACCGTCAGATGACGTTCATCGTGGCGTGCGTGTACCCGGGAGGAGTGATCGCGGCCAACAGCTTCCAGGCACGTACCCTGCCCTCGGCGACCGCTCCGGTGGAGCCGCCCCCGCCGCCCGCCGGCCATTTCCGCGCAGTCGGGAACATCGGCGGGGCCGTCGAACTGACGTGGGACCGCGTCGACGCGGCGGCCGTGAGGGAGCTGTTCGTGGTCCGGCATGGGCCGGAAGTGAGGTTGTTCAGCTCGCCTGGGGCCTCCGACCCGGGACGGTTCACCGACCACGTGGGCGGGCCGGGCGACTACACGTACATGCTGCGGACCATCGCCCCGCACGGGGCCTTCGCGGACGTACGGGCGACGGCGACGGTCGTCCCGGCCCCAGCTCCGATGCCGCACCTGCCGGGCTGGTCGGAACGGCGCGGGATCGCCATGAGCCACGGTGTCCCGATACCGGCGATGACCGCCGTCTCATGGGGGCCGAACCGCATCGACGCGGCATGGAGCTCGTTCTCGGACTTCAAGAAGATCGCCAGGGTGGCCTGGACCGGGGCGGCGTTCGAGTCCCAGCCGGGACCGGCGGGACCGGGCGACGGGAGCGGTGACCCCTCCGCCATCGGCTCGATGGCCCTCAGCTCGCTGGGTCCGGGGCATCTGGACTTCCTCTACGCGCACCCGGGGACGGGCCCCTGGCATCGCTGGTGGGACGGGCAGTCGTGGACGGCGCCCGAGAACCTGGGCTGGGGGACGATCAACGGGCTCTGCGCCGTGGGGTGGCCCGCGTCGGACCAGTTGCACGTGTTCTACACCACCGCGAGCGGAGGCAGCCGCCTCCTGCACCGCCACTGGAGCGGCGGCGCCTGGTCCGGCGAGGAGGACTGGGGCGGGACCGTGCAGGGGCGGCCCACGGCCGCATCCTGGGGCGAAGGACGGCTGGACGTCTTCTACCGATCCCCCGCGAACCATCTCATGCACCAGTGGCTGGACGCCGGAGCCCGGGGCGCGGAGGAGGACCTGGGCGACTCTCTCACCTCCGACCCGGCAGCGGTCGCCGACCGGTTCGGGTCGCTCCACGTGTTCTACAACTCCGGAGGGCGCCTGGTCGATCGGCGATGGAACACCGGCGGCCACGGCTGGGACCGTCCTGCCGAACCGCTGGACCACACCGCCACCGGGCCCCTCGACGAGAAGCGCGCCCCAGCCGCCGCGTCCTGGGGGGCGGGCCGGGTCGACGTGTTCTTCGTCCGCTTCGACCAGGGGGCGGTCCCGTACGTGTATCACATGGCCTTTCACTGACCGGTGACCCGGCCCACGCGCGTCGGTTGTCAGGGATGCCTGGGTTGCTCCCTTGCGCGGCTCTGGAGAAACCCACGACGACCGCGCCGACCAGCTGCCGCACCAGGAACTCGAAGAGGCCGTCACACTCTGGACCCGTAAAGCCGAGGTAGCAAGTTACAAGTTTTGACATCTGTTACCAACCCGCTTAGCGTTTCTCGTATGGAGCAGAGGACATTCGCCGCCGACATCTGTGTGGGGGCGGTCGGGCTCGGTTGTGCAGGCATGTCCGGCGCGTACGGACGCAGCGCCGACGAGCAGAGCATCGCCACGCTTCGCAACGCGCTCGACGCCTGGATCACGTTCATCGACACGGCCGACCACTACGGGATGGGGCACAACGAGACGCTCATCGGGCAGGCGCTGCGACCCGCCGATCGCGACCGCGCCGTGGTGAGCGTGAAGTTCGGCGCGTTGTTCGGTGTGGACGGCAGCGTCCGCGGCATCGGGCTGTCGGAGGTCGGCGCCGAGACGATCCGCCGCGCCCACGCCGTGCACCCGATCACCGACGTCCAGATCGAGTACTCACTGTTCAGCCGCGGCGTCGAAGATGAGATCCTGCCCACCTGCCGCGAGCTGGGCATCGGCGTCACCGCCTACGGGGTGCTCGCCCAAGGGATGCTGACCGGGACATGGCGACCGTCGGCCGGCGACGCACGGCATCGCGGGCACCTGCCCCGCTTCGCCGCCGGCAACATCGAGACCAACCTCGCGTTGGTCGAGCGGCTGCGGGAGGTCGCCACCTCCCGCAGCGCCACGGTCGCCCAGCTCGCGATCGCGTGGGTGCTGGCGCAGGGTCGCGTGCACCAGGACATCGTCGCGCTGGTCGGGGCCAGCCGACCGCACAGCGTCACCGAGGCGGTGGACGCCGTCGGCCTGCGGCTGACCGAGGACGACCTGGACGCGATCGAGCAGGCCGTCCCCCGTGGGGCGGTCGCGGGAGAACGCTACGCCCCCGCCCTGCTCGCGCTCCTGGACAGCGAGCGAACGGGCGGCAGGCACTGATGCCGGCCCGAACCCCGCTGGATGCGAACGCCATCCTGGCGGCCACCGAGCAGATCCTGCGCCGCCACGGACCGGACAAGGCAACGGTCGTCGACGTCGCCCGCGCACTCGGGGTCAGCCACGCCGCCGTCTACAAGCACTTCCCCTCCAAGCAGGCGCTGCGCGAGGCCGTGACCCGGCGCTGGCTCGACCGCAACCGCGACGCCCTCGCCGTCATCGCCGCCGACAGCGCGGTCCCACCGGTGCAGCGACTGCGTACCTGGCTGCACGCCGTCCTGGCCGTGAAGCAGGCCAAGATTCGCGAGGACCCCGAGCTGTTCGCCGCCTATGGAATCCTCGCGGCCGCGCACAGCAGCGTCGCCACCGACCACGTCGCCGACCTCCTGGGCCAGCTGACGGCCATCATCGCCGACGGCGCCGCCGACGGCAGCCTCCGCACCGACGACGCGGAGGCCACCGCCCACGTGGTCTTCAACGCCACCGCCAAGTTCCACCACCTCGCCCACGCGGCCGAATGGCAGCACCCCGGCGTCGGCGCCGAACTCGACGAGGTGTGCAACCTGCTGCTGGAGGGCCTGCACGTCCCCACATCGCCGTAGCCGAAGCGGGTCGACCACACGCCGCGACTCGTCAGCGGCGCGGTCGGCCCTGCCCATCACCACCCAGGCGGCAACGAACAAGGAGGACGAACGACCATGGTTCAAGCAATCGGAGTGACGCGGCCAGGCGGACCGGACGCTCTCGGCGAGCTCGATCTGGCGGCCGAACCGATCGGTCCCGGTCAGGTCAGGATCCGGGTCACCAGCGCCACGGTGAACCCGGCCGACGCGATGATCCGTTCTCGTCCGCGGCAGGATGAGGCGGACGCGGTGCGGGTGCCGGGCATGGAGGTCGCCGGCGTGATCACCGAGATCGGCCCCGCCGTCGACCGCCCGTTCACGATCGGGGACGCCGTCATGGCCATCGTGGTGCCCTCGGGCGAGCACGGCGGCTACCGGGCAGACCTGGTCATGTCGGCACGCTCGGTCGCGAAGATCCCGGCCGGGCTCTCGGACGTTCAGGCCGCCACCATCCCGATGAACGGGCTCACCGCCCGGCTCGCACTCGACACGCTGGCGCTCCCGGCCGGCGCGACGGTCGCCGTCACCGGCGCAGCCGGCACCGTCGGCGGATACTTCGTCCAGCTCGCCAAGCAGGCCGGGCTGGTCGTCGTCGCCGACGCCGCCCAGCAGGACGAGACCTTCGTCCGCGAGTGCGGAGCCGACGAAGTCGTGCCGCGGGGGGACGACTTCGCCGCGATGGTCCGCCGCCACCACCCGGGCGGCGTCGACGGGCTCGTCGACGCCGCCGTGCTGGAGGCCGTCGTGCTCCCTGCCGTCAAGGACGGCGGCACCGTCGTCACCGTCCGCGGCTACCAGGGCGACGGGACCGGCCGGGTCCGCGTCGTCCCGATCTTCGTCCGCGACTACGTCGAGGCCGCGGCCGAGCTCGACCGGCTCGCCGAACTCGCCGGTGAAGGGCGGCTCACCGTCCGCGTGGCCGGCGAGCTGCCGGCCTCCCGAGCCGCCGACGCGCATCGCTCGCTCGAACGGCGCGGCGTACGCGGGCGGTTCGTCCTGCGGTTCGGCTGACCGATCCGCGCCAGGGCTGCACACGACTCCCGAAAGCGCTGCCACCACCGGAGGAGCCGTCGCCGCCGTCGAACCGCGAAGGGCGACCGGGACGAACCTGCTGCCTGTTCAGCAGTGACAGACGCCCGCAAGCGTTCGGCCGGCAGAGCAGGGCGGTGGCGATGGAGCAGGACAGTCCGACCGCGAGCACCGCGTCCCGGGCCGCCTTTGCCTCCGTCGCGGTAGTGGGGGTGGAGCCGGTTTGACGCGTACACTTGCACCTGTAAGACTGAACTAACAGGTGCAAGACAGACGCTCCCCAAGGACGACATGCCGACCAGCGAAGAGTTGCTCCGCCTGCTCGGCGCGGTCGGGCATCCACTCAGGTTGCAGATCCTCGCCGAGCTCGCCGACGGCCGGGTCCACGTCAGCGAGCTGGCCCGCCGGATCAAGGTGTCCCGTGCGCTGCTCTACATGCATCTGGAGCGGCTGGAGAAGGCGGGGCTGATCGAAGGGCGGCTGGAGCTGTCGGCCGACGGCAAGGCGATGAAGTACATCGAGCTGCTGCCCTTCGAGCTCAGCCTGACGATCGACACCGTCCTCGCGGCTCTGCGCGCGGACGACGAGGAAGGACCCCATCAGGTGCAGGAGACCCCGCAGTGATCGACATCGGTTCCATCGTGATCCCCATCGTGGTCGTGCTGATTCTGTTCGGCGCGATCACGGCCTGCATGGCGTTCTACTTCCGGTTCGAACGGCACCGCACCGACGTGCTGACGGCCGAGATGGCCAGATATCGCGAACTGGCCGAGCAGGCCGTGCAGCGGCAGGGTGAGGTGCAGGCCAGGCTGGGCGAGCTGACGGAGAAGGTCGCGGCGATGGAGAGGATCCTGCTCAGCGTCGACTGACGAGCCTGTGACACAGGTCCGGGGGCGAGCGGCAACTCACCCCCGGACGGCGGAACCGCACGACCACGCCGTGACGGCGTGCCTTTGACGCGTACGTGCTCCCACAGAAAGGAGAGCAGCTCATGCTGCTCGAACGCAAATCGTCCCGCTGGCGTGCCCTCATGTGCTCGCTGGCGGTCGCCGCGCCGCTGCTCGCAGTGAGCGCCCCCGCCGCCGCGACGGCGGCCGATCCGGCACGGTCGGTACGGGAGTTCGCCGACGCCTACGTGCCCCGCCAGCTCAAGGAGCACCACATCCCGGGGGCGGCGATCGCCGTCGTGGCGGGCGGCCGTCAGGTCTTCGCCCAGGGGTACGGCGTCGCCGAGGTGGAGACCGGCCGTCCCGTGGACGCCGAGCGGACCGTCTTCGCCCCCGCGTCGGTGGCCAAGCTGATCACCGCCACCGCCGTCATGCAGCTCGTCGAACGGGGCCGGATCGACCTGAACGCCGACGTCAACCAGTACCTCACCACGTTCAAGATCGACGACGCCTACCCGGGCCGGCCGGTCACCATGGCGAGCCTGCTGACCCACACCGCCGGGTTCGCCGGCGGTGACTTCGGCACCGGCGCGGCCACCGCCCGTGACGTGCACCCGCTCGGCGCCCACCTCGCCGACCACCAGCCGCCCCGGATCCGGCCGCCCGGCACCAGGGCCGTCTACTCCAACTACGGGATGGGCCTGGCCGGCTACCTGGTCGAGGTGCGCTCGGGCCTGCCCTTCCAGCAGTACGTGCAGGAGAACATCTTCCGCCCGCTCGGCATGACGCGCTCCAGCATGGCCCAGCCCGAGCCCGGCCCCGTCGCCCAGGCGCTGGCCCCCGGTTACCGTCTCCAGGACGGCCACCAGGTCCGGGCCGAAGGGGCCAAATACGGACACATGCCGCCGCACGGAGCCGGCTTCCGCTCCACCGCCACCGACATGGCCGCGTTCATGCTGGCCCAGCTGACCGGCGGCGGGAGGATACTCAGGCCGGACAGCGTGCGACTCATGCAGAGCCGCCACTTCGGCAACGCCGAGGGCACCGCCGGCATGGGGTACGGCTTCCAGGAGTACACCAGGAACGGCCGGCGCCTGCTGGTGCACCGGGGCAACATTCCCGGCTACTTCGCGATCATGGCGCTGATCCCCGACCGGGGCATCGGCGTCTACGCCTCCTACAACGGCATCGGCAAGGGCGGCCCCGACTCCGCCTGGTCCCTGGTCAACGCCTTCGCCGACCGCTTCGCCCCGGCCCCCGCCCCGGCGGACGGCACGCCGGGCCCGCTGCCCGACGTCGCCCAGTACACCGGCACCTACCGTACGGCCCTGGCCGCCGACATGACCGACCTGGGCAAGCTCAGCTCGCTCACCAGCACCGTGACGGTCAGCGCGGGCGGCGACGGCCTCCTGACCACCACCGGCGCGGTCGCGCTCGGCCCCACCGAGAGCCGCCAGTGGACGCAGATCGCCCCCGCCCTGTTCCGCGAGAAGAACGGCTACCGCACGATCCGGTTCCGCCCCGACGGCCTGCTGGCCACGGAGAACCCGGCGGGGCCGCTGGAGCGCCTGGCCTGGTACCAGTCGCCCACGGTGCATCTCGGCGTGCTCGGCGTGAGCCTGACCGTGCTGCTGCTGTCGGCTGTGGGCGGACCCCTCGCGCATGCCGTACGCCTCGCGCGGCGCCGCCGCAGGCCCGGCGGGTCCAGTGACGGATCCGCACCCGCAGGTGCTTTCGGGGCTGCCGCCGGAGCCGGGCGGGCGGCGCGCCGGCGGCCGGTTCGCGGGCCACGCCTGGCCGGGCTGCCCGCGTGGATCACGGCGGTGCTCGTCACGGCCTCCGCCGGGTCCCTCGTGGCGATGTTCGCGGACTTCGACGCCAACCAGGCTGAGTTCTTCCTGGGCGGCAGCCCGTTGTTCACGACCATCACCACGCTGCCCGTCCTGGCCGCGGCCGGGGCCGCCGTGACGCTGGTCACCGCCGGTCTGGCCTGGGTCAAGGGCTGGTGGACCCTGGCCGGGCGGGTTCACTGCACCGTCGTGGTCCTGGCCGCGCTCGCCTATCTGAGTGTGGCCGCCGCCTACAACCTGATCGGCTGAGAGCCCCCGGCACCCGGCCCTTGGTTCGGGAAGGCGGTCAGCCCTTGACGGTGAGGAGCGGGCGCAGCTCGGCCACCGGGTCCGCCACGCCTCCCGCCTGCAGGCTCGACACCACGGGCCCGATGTCCTTGTACGCCCACGGAGCTTCCTGCTTGAGGTCGCGCCGCCAGGCCGCCATCACGTCCGCGCGGCGCGCCACGGTCGGATCGCGGTGGTCCAGCGGCGTGACCACGCGGAACTCCCGCAGGAACGCGTCGAGGTCGCGGTCGCCGGCCCGTGCGGTGGCGCCGCGCGGGACCCGCCGTCCGGCGCCGTGGCAGGCGCTGGCCAACGTGCGGGCGTTGCCGTGGCCCCGCAGCAGGTAGCTGGACGCTCCCATCGACCCGGGCACGATCACGGGCTCACCCCACATCGTGTACGGGCCGCCGCTCATCTGCTCGTGACCACCCGCCGGCGTCGCGCCCTTGCGGTGGACGACGCGGTCCCCGTCCTGCCAGAACAGGTTGTGCGGCGCGTCGTAGAGCAGGCGCGCCGTCATCCGACCGCATTCGGCGGCGAGTCCGGCCCGCATGGTGAGGGCGAGGAAGAACCGATTGCCTGAGGCGAAGTTGGCGGCGTTGCCGAAGGCGTCCAGGTAGCGGCGCCGGGCGGCGGCCGTGCGCCCGTTCAGCAGGAACGGCAGGATCTGGTTGCGGGGTCGCGACAACCCCGGCGGCCAGGTCCGGCGCAGCCGGTCCAGCGCTGTGGCGTTGGCCTGGTGTCCCAGCGCCAGTGAGCCGCTGTGCACCATCAGGACGACCGCGCCCGCCGTCAGACCCCACGCGTACGCGGCGGCGGGATCGTGGATCCGTGCCACGTACTGCAGTTCGGCGAAGTGGTTGCCGCCGCCGATGCTGCCGATGAGGCTGTCGTGGCTGGCGGCCTCGGTGCCGCCCGCGCTGGTGATCCAGTCGGCGAACGCCTCGGCGGTGCCGGTCGGGTGCGCCGGGGCGTGCATGCGGTCCAGGCAGTCCTCGGTGTCGGTCGGCTGGTGGCCTTGCCAGGGGGCGTCGCCGGTGAGCATGAGCCCCGGGAGCCCGTCGCGCAGGAGCGCCTCCCGCTGGGCGGGCGTGAGGGCGATGCGGCGGCCGCCCTCGAAGAACAAGTGCCGCAGCCGCCGTTCCAGGGCGTCCAGGCGCGGCCGTACCTGCTCCACGGTGAGTGAGGTGACCTCCAGCCGCATGCCGCAGTTGACGTCGTTGCCGACCGCCTGCGGGAGCAGCGCGCCCTCGGTCTCGATGACCGTGCCGATCGGGATGCCCGCGCCCTTGTGGAAGTCAGGGGTGAGGACGAGGCGGACCAGGCGGGGCAGCGGACCGTCGTGGCCGGGTACGGCCTCGGCGAGGCGGTCGAGGGTGTCGGCGGTCTCCAGGACGGACAGCACTTCGTCGACGGCGGCCGGTTCGAGAGGCACACGCTCGTCGGCACAGATGTCGACGGGGACGTCCCAGGGGTTCGGGAGGGTGAGCCACTGCTCGTCGCGGCGCACGAGACGGCGGTCCTGACGGGTGCGCATGATGGTGAAGTCCTTCGGGCTGCTGAAACGCGATCTAAGGGCGGGCGCGGTCGAAAGCGCGCCGAAGAAGGCGACGGACCGGAGCCGCCGCCGTGGGCCTCGTGGTTCAGCAGCCGCGAGGGTGAAGGCGTGCCCGACTGTAGTACGGCACACGCCGCCCACACCACGGATTTACGCCTCCACCGAGGAGGCGATGCCGGCACTGTCCCCTTCCACCCTTTGAACCGACTCAGGGAAAACCCGATTTCATGCTGCGAGCTGCGGCCACCGTGTATCTGACCCGCGCCCCCTCCCCCTCCCCCGCAACGAGATGTGGGAGATGACCACAAGGCGCTGCCGATCCCGGTGCTGCCGCCGCGCGGATTCGCCGTCTGCCCGTGGCGTGCGGTCGACGTGCTCAGCCCCACCCCGCCCGGCCGGTCAGGGCAGTGTCCGGGTCGGGTCCTCAAGGGTGGCCAGTAGCGGTTCGACGGTAGTGAGGGCCTGGTCGACCAGGGCGGCGAGCGGGGTGGCGCCCTGGTCGGCCACCCATCTGCGGGAGGCGGTGAACAGGACCCCCGCGAGGACGAAAGCGATGAGTTCGAGCTGGTAGTCGTCGGCCGGGCGCCCGGTGCGGCCGGCGAGCAGGGCGGTCAGGAGCTCGATGGTCCTGCGCTCTTCGCCGGCGTAACGAGCTTCGAGGGCCGGGACGGTCGCGACGAGCCGCATGCGGGCGAGAGTGAGGTCGCGGTCGGCTTCGACCGCCGCCACGACCGCGCCCATGGCGGCGCGGACCGTCGCCGTCAGGGGCTCGCCCGCGGGTCGCTCAGCGGTGGTGGTCTCGAAGAGGGGGGAGGCGTCGTTGTCGAGGACGACGTCCTCCTTGGTGGGAAAGTAGCGGTAGAAGGTGGTGGTGGAGGTCTCGGCGGCCTCGGCGATCTGCTCAACGGTGGTGTTCTCGTAGCCCTGGCTCTCGAAGAGGCGCAGCGCCGCGGTCTGGATGGCGCGTCGCAGCTTGATCCTCTTGCGTTCCCGCAGGCCCGGGGAGGGATGAGTCGGTGGGCTCATTGTGCCGATCTCTGTTCGCAGGCCGACAGGGCCGCTCCGCTGTGGGTCATGCTTGCAGCACGACCTCGTAGAGGGCGACCGGAGGAGGGGTGACGCCCAGCTCCGCACTCGCCTCCTGACGCGCCTGGGCGCCTCGGCCTTCGTTGTTCCTGCGCAGGTCGTCGTCGCTGTCCCACAGGGAGATGGTCAGGACCTTGCCGCTCTGGCGGTCGGCAAGCAGGTAGAAACCTTTGAAACCGGGAACTTCGCGGAAGCTTGGGAGCTGCTCCTCGCAGAACGTGAGGAGACCGGCGAGCTTGTCGCTTTCCGCCTCCGTGGAGACAACCTGAGCGAACATGACATGACGTCCTTTCGGAGATCGAGCCACGAGGGGTCGCCCGCCGCCTTGCGGTGTGCTGTCGATGAAAGGCAGCGCCCGTAGGAGCGATGGGATGAAGCCACGCCAAACCGACCCGATCCACACGCGGACCATTTCGGGTCAATGACACAAATAGTAGTTTGACCCATATTTTTCAATCTGTCACCCACCCGTGAAAGCCGCCACCACCGGCGCCGACACCGGACCACTGGACGCTGTTGCGGTGGGCAACGGCCCGATCGAGGGTTTCGCGCCCATGGCGACGAGCCTGCCAACCCTCACCGTGGAGACCGTCGCCGGCTACCGGCCGGGACCGTCCCGCCCGCTGAAGATTGCAGCCGGGGCACATGTGCGCTCGTCTGGGGCCATCGGCATGTCGGAGGTAGCGGACGGCGCGTCGAAGGCCCCTTGCTTCCGTTGAGGATCCTCTCATCGGCAGCCGTCGCTCCACCCGGCGGAGTCGTTCACAACCATCCGCTCCTGCGCAGCAGCCGGTACACGATGATCACGGCGATGACCATGACGCACAAGCTCAGCGGGTAACCGAGCAGCCAGTGCAGTTCGGGCATGTGGTCGAAGTTCATGCCGTAGACCCCGGCGATCATGGTGGGGACGGCGATGAGCGCCGCCCACGAGGAGATCTTGCGCATGTCCGCGTTCTGCTGCATGGCCGCCGCGCTCTGCTCGCGGCCGACAAGGGCCAGGTGGGCGTTCAGGGCGTTGGTGAGCAGTTCGTTGTGCTCGTCGACGGCCGCGTCCACCCGCAGCAGATGATCGAGGACGTCGCGGAACTGGTCGCGGGCCACGTTGCACAACTCCACGCGTCCCTTGACGATCTCCTCAAGGACGGGGATGAGGGGATCTTGAGCGGCCCGGAACTCCAGCACCTCACGCTTGAGCGAGTAGATGTCCTCGGTCACGTCGGCCTGCTCGCCGCTGAAGACCCGCCGCTCCAGCACGATCAAGTCGTGCTCGACCTCGTGGGAGATCTCCGAGTAGGTGTCGACGATCTGGTCGCAGATCGCGTACAGCACCCCGGCCGGCCCGGCGGCCAGCAGCTCGGGATCGTCCTCGATCCGCCTGCGCACCCCTGTCAGCGGGTTGGCCTGCCCGTGCCGGACACTGATGACGAAGTCCGCGCCGACGAACAGGTTGATCTCGCCGACCTCGATGTCGGAGCCGTCCTCCACGTACAGCAGCGTCTTGAGCACCACGAACAGGGTGTCGCCGTAACGTTCGAGTTTGGGCCGCTGATGGGCGTGGATGGCGTCCTCCACCGCCAGCGGGTGCAGCTTCACCTCGCTGGTGATCAGGTCGAACTCCTCCTGGCTGGGCTCGTGCAAGCCGATCCACAGGAAGCAGTCGCCCCGGGTCCTGGCATCACTGAAGGCGTCGCTGATGTCGCCGTGGATGGTGTGGCGTACGCCGTCGCAGTAGATCGCCTTGTCCACAATCACATCCGGCATTGTCGCCCATCGAACGACTCACCGGCCGACGCGTTCGACCTCAAGACTGCCTTCTCCACCTCGATGCCCGGCGCGCGTCCCTGCGCCGTCGGCGCGGACGGGGGACGATCTCGCGCCGTTCCATCCGCAGCCAGACGGGGCTGCGCCGGTGTCGTGACAGCGCGCATCCGGGAAACTTCGGCCAGGACTGACACGATGCGCCGCCTCTCTCACCCCGGCCCGACTCGGCCTGCCGAGTGAGCAGAGCCTGCAGGCGGAAGTCGGTTCAAGGGGGCGCCGCCCCGGCCAACCGGCTCCCGCCGCCTGCGGCTGTCGCGTTCTCGGGGCGACGGGTTTCTCGCAGTGGCGGGGGAAGGGTTCCGGCGAGGGTGCGCACGCCACCGTTGCGGATCTGGTGAGCGGGAGAACCGGCGCCCTGATCATGCGGACGTCTGGGGCTGGCGGGCGCCTGTCGCAACCTTTATGTTGCTATATTAATGGCAACACAAAGGTTGCGACAGGAGGGTGGGCATGGTCCCGGACACGATCGAACGCGAAGTGGTGCTGAGGCATCCCATTGAGCGGGTGTGGGCCGCCCTGATCACCGCCGAAGGCCTCTCGCGGTGGTTCGGTTCGGTGGCCGAGGTAGATCTGCGGCCCGGCGGGCGAGCGTACTTCCGCTGGGAGGACCTCGGCCAGGAATCTGTCGCCACGATCACGGCGGTCGAGCCACCCCGCCGTTTCGCGTTCAGGTGGGGGATCGAGGGCCTGCCGGCGAACCATGAACTGCAGACGCTTGTGGAGTTCACGCTGGAGCAAGTGCCGGACGGCACCCGGCTGCGTCTCGTGGAGAGCGGATTCGCCCAAGCCGCCGACGACGTCGCCTGGTCCGCCCATGAGGCCAACAGCCAGGGATGGGACGCAGAACTCGTCGACCTGAAGACCTACCTCGATGCGGCCGCCTGATGCGGAAGGGCAGGCCGTCGCGGTGTTCGCGGCGCTCACCGACCCGACGCGGCGGGCGCTGCTGGAGGAGCTCTCCCGCACCGGGCCGGCCACCGTCACTGATCTGGCGCGACGGTTGCCGGTCAGCCGTCAGGCGGTAGCCAGGCACCTCGGCCGGCTCGCCGAAGCGGGCACTGCTCGCCAACAGGTGGGACGACCGCCTGACCGCGCTGGAACACGCACTGGACGCCACCGACACGAAGGAGTCGAGCAACCATGGACAAGCCTGAATTCACCGCCGGCCTGAACATCGCCATGAAGATCCCCAAGGCGCAGTACGAGGCCACCGTGGCCTTCTATCGAGACACCCTGGGCTTCGAGGTCAAAGAGGACGACGTCTCCTATGCACCGACCGTCTCGAGAACTCATTCGGTGCGGTTCGGGCCCAACACGCTGTGGCTCGACTGCGTGGACAACTACAGCCGGCCCGACCTGTGGCTGCAACTCCACACCGATGACCTGGACGCGGCGACGGGCAAGCTGGCCGACATCGGCATCCACCCCTGTGATGAGCTGGAACCCCTGGAGAACCTCGATTCCAGAACCCATTGGATCAAGAACCCGGCCGGTATCGTCCATCTGCTCGCACAGTCCGGCTGATCACCGTCGTCGGGACCGGAGCGACGAGGCGTCGCAAGCGTTGCCTCTCCTTGTCGACGGCCAGGCCGCCATCGAGGCCTCCACCCGCGTACTGGCGGCGATGAGGCGAGCACCATCCCCATGATCGGCGACGTCCGCGGGAAAGGCCTGCCGGACCTCGACGACAACATCTGCGCCGACAACAACGCACGATCACCGGGATATCTCGATGATGGACCGTCGGCTCGCCTGATCGTCGAGATGGTTGAGCATGTAGTGCGCGAGATCGGCACGCGACAAAGTACGCGGGCGCGGCAGGTGCTGGTTGGCGGCCGTCCGGTACTGGCGGGTGAGCTCGCCGTCGGTCAGCTTCGGCGGTCGGACGATGGTCCAGTCCAGGTCACTGGTGGTGACGACGTCCTCCATCTTGGTCATGTCGGTGTAGACGTGGCGGTACAGCGGCCGGACCACACCGCCGATCAGCAGTCGCCGGCTCAGCGGTGCGGTCGGGGGCAGGCTGAGACTGGCTGAGGTGACGCAGGTCAGTCGGCGCACTCCGCTGTCCCGCATGGCCGCGATGATGCCGGTCATACCTTGCGAGTAGACGGTCGTGGGACGTCGATCGGCGCTTCCGAGGCACGACAGCACCGCGTCGTGGCCCGCGAGCACCCGGCGCCAGCCATGGGGTTCCAGCACATTGCCGGGCAGGATCGTCAGGCGGGCATGGCCGGGGATCGATTCGGGGGTGCGTGCTACGGCGGTGACGCGGTGGCCGGAGCCCAGGGCCTGGTCGAGCACCTGCGCGCCCAGGCCACCGCTCGCACCGAAGACGAACAGCCTCACGACGTGACCTGAGGGCGGCGCGTCACGGCGAGGAGCACCGCGATGGCGAGGATCACGCAAGTGACGGCGGCCATGAACAACTGGCCATGCAGGCCGAGAACGAACTGGGTTTCGTCCTTGAATTCCGGGTCGTACGTGGCGGTGCCGGGGAACAGCAGCGCGGGGAACATGCCGGCCCACGGTACGGCCACGATGCCTGCCGACCACAGCAGGCGTGAGTGCGTGTCCCCATGGCGGCGGACCAGCAGGAGCAGGGCGAGCAGGCCGAGAGCCAGCGACGTGACGATGTACTGCGCGTCGTGGAACTTGGCGTGCGGAGGCCAGGCCGGGTTGTACATGTGCTCGTGGGCCGTGTCATGGAGGACCAGGTCGAACAGGAGCGCTCCCAGGGCGGTCTCGACCGCCACCAGGGCGATGAGTACGCGCGGCAGGGCCCAGTGTCGCTTCGATGTCGTCACGCTTACCTCTCACGGTGATTGGAGACGTTCCATAAGTGTAGTGACTACATCGACAGTGTCCATACATGAATAGAGTCACACTATTTATGTATCGGCCGCCGCGAGGGCTCGTACGCTTGGCCCATGAGCGAGATGACGAGCCGGCGAGACCGCAAGAAGCAGCAGACGCGACAGGCGATCGGCGAGGCAGCGATGCGGCTCTTTCTCGCGCGGGGATTCGACGCCGTCACCATCGCCGACGTGGCCAGGGAGGCCGACACGGCGGTCCAGACGGTCTTCAACCACTTCCCGACGAAGGAGGACCTCTTCTTCCAGGAGCGCGACAGCTTTGTGGCAGCACCGAGCGCGGCCATCAGGAGCCGTCGAGACGACGAATCGATCGCACAGGCCTTGGCCCGCGGCTACCTGCGGCTGCTCAGCGACTATCACGTCGCCGGCCTGCTCGTGCAGAGCGTCGAGTACCAGCGGACCATGGACGCCAGCCCTGCACTGCGCGGCAGGGAACTGGAGCTGCGCCGGGAGCGAGAGGATCTTCTCGCCGCCACTTTGGCCGAGGACATGCCGCCGCAGGGGGATCCGCTACGCCCGCGGCTGGTGGCGGCACTCGCATCGGCCATTGACCGGGTGCTGGACGGGGAGTTCCGGCACCGACTGCTCGCGGGAGAGGGGGCCAGTGAGGTCCGGGCCGCGCTGGCGCCGATGGCCGAAGAACTGTTCGGCACCATCGAGGCCGCCTGCCGGCACCTGGATGCGTCCGGAGCTGAAAATCCCCGCATCGAGCCTGCGCGCCGATCACCTGCCTGAAGCAACCTCCCGAGATCATTTCGGCTGAGATCAACTCATTGCTCTTGGACCTGTGGACGAGGATGTGGCGCGGCTGCCCCCGCTGGGCGACGCCCACCTCAACTGCCCGGGCCGCAGCGCGCTCGCCTCCTCGGCCTCGGCGCAGGGCCTGCGGTCGCTCGGATCGCCGCGTTCCTCAAGGGGCGCAGACGAACCGGCGGCGTAAGCGTCGAGGAGATGGTGGCCGCCACCCTGAAGGGTGTTCAATACCCCGTTCACGGTCGTGAGCTGCACGTTCGTCCTGGCTTCCGGGCCGGAGCAGTAGCCCGGGTCGGCATGCTCGAACACGTGGCTCTGGGAGAAGCGCACTTAAACCGGTGACAGATGCCTCTGGGCAACCCCTGGCCGGGCTTCCTAGTTTCTTGAACGGAACCGTCTCCGTGAAGGGATCATCCTGCGTCCGCTCAAACGTTCGGTCATCGCCGCCGCAGTGCTCGCGGCGCCCCTCCTGGCGACCCCCGCCGCCCACGCCGAAGGCTCCTACGAATGCTTCTTCGGCAGCATCACCCCTGGTCAGTACGGCTACCACCTCGACGGCAACCCGTGCGACGGCACCGGATACGGCGTGGGCCCGGGCAGCTTCGTCCGCTGACCCTCAGGACTCCGAAGGGAATCATCATGCGCCCCGTCCGAACGCTCCTCCTCGCTCTCGTCGCGGCAGCGCTCCTGCCCGCGACGGCGGCCGCGGCCCAGGAGCGTGTGTACGACTGCGCCCAGGGCTTCTGGTCGCCCAACCCCTACCGCGGAGGGATCGACATCCTCGCCGGCCCCTGCACGGGACCGGCGTCGGGCACGGAACCGGCCTACGTCACGCTCCGGTCCGGGGTGTCCTCGCCTCCCCAGACGTTCCTGTGCCCGACGGCCGCGTATGTCGACGGCACCGTGGTCGCGTCGCGGTGCGCCCACGTGCCGCCGGCCTGACACCCTTCGAACGGGGTCAGTCCCGCGCCGGCTGAGGGTGGGCGCGTTCGTGGACGAGGGTCTGCGCGCTCAGGACGCAGGTGGCGAGGACGGTGAGGACGGCGCCGGTCCACCTGGCGGCGGCGGTGGCGTCTCCGGTGGCGCAGACGGCCACGTCGCCGATGGCGCTGCCGGTGACGACGTCCAGCGTGATGATCGGACGTGTGCACGCCTGATCTGCCCTCCGGGCGGCGGCAACCCGTTCCTGACCCGGATGTGGGAGATCCTCGAACCGAGCCTGCGCGCCACCGCCGACACGCTCTTCGACGGCGACCGGCACGCGATGGCCGACGAGCGCGGCCGCCTGGTCTCGCTGCTGCCCGACGGCGACTCCGGCCAAGGCGTCCGAGGCGTTCGCCGACCATTCCGCGGGCCGCTCCCCCGTCCCCGACCGCCACACCCGCAGGAAGAGCAAGCTCTCTTCTCGCTGAGCCCAGGATGTTGTCGTTCCAGGTGGGATTCGCCGGATCCCGCCCCCTGAATCCCGCTAACGTGGGGCACATGGCAGATGATCAACATGGAGGTGCGGGGGTGACCGGCGACAGGCGGACGGGGGTCGATCTCAGGACGAACGTGCCGCACTCGGCGCGGGTCTACGACTACCTCCTGGGAGGCAAGGACAACTTCGCGGCCGACCGCACGGCGGCCGAGGAGGTCATCAAGATAGCCCCCTACATGCCGACGTCCGTACGCGCCAACCGCGACTTCATGGTCAGGGTGACCCGCCATCTGGCGGCCGAGCGCGGCGTCGACCAGTTCATCGACATCGGCACCGGACTGCCCACCTCGCCCAACCTGCACGAGGTGGCCCAGCAGGCCGACCCCGCCGCCCGGGTCATCTACGTGGACAACGACCCGCTCGTCCTCGTCCACGCCCGCGCCCTGCTCACCAGCACCCCGGAGGGCAGAACCCGGTACATCCAGGCCGACCTGAACGACCCCGACGCCATCATCGGCTCGGCCGAGGTCCGCGACACCTTCGACTTCACCCGTCCCGTCGCGCTGTGCCTGATCGCCGTCGTGCACTTCATCCGCGACGACTCCGACGTCCGCTCGATCATCGAGCACCTGATGAAGCCGCTGCCGCCGGGCAGCTTCCTGGCCCTGTCCACCATCACGCTCGACAGCGCGCCGAGCAGGCTGGTGAGCGGGGCCGTCGCCCAGTACAACCGGCGCGGCATCATGTCCAAGGCCCGTACCAGAGCGCAGATCGAGGAGTTCTTCACCGGGTTCGAGCTCATCGAGCCGGGTGTGGTGCCGGTGCACCGGTGGCGGCCCGACGACCAGGCGCTGCTCGTGGAGGACTCCATGGTCTCGATGTACGGCGGGCTCGCCGTCAAGGCCTGACCCGCCCCCGGAGGGCGGTGGTGAGGGCTCTGAACTCGGCGATGCGCAGGACTCACGCGGCCAGGGCGTAGAGGACGGCGCCGATCGCCGGAGCAGGCGATGTTGGCATGTAGTGGCACGGGAGCCGGATTCGGCTCCCGCCATGAGTAAGGCGTCGGTTCGCCATGCAGGGCCGCGAACATCGTGCTGTCGACTGCAACGCTCAGGGTCACTTCTCGTCCTACTGCCTGCAGCGGATGTTCCGCCCACCCGTGGTGAGCGTGTTCGGCGGGTCGAGCACAGTGACGACGTCCACGTCGATGACGCTACGCCACTCGCGTCACAGTGCTCACAGCCCCAGCCGTTCCCGATCGACGTGGTCCAACGCCATGCGCACCGCGCCGAGCGCGATGCTCTCCTCGCCGAACGTGGACAGCGTGACCTCGGGAGGGTTCAGGCACATCTGGGCCAGATGCGCCCGCATGCGCCCGAGCAGCAACTCGCCCGCGCGCGAGAACCCGCCGCCCACGACGACCAGCTCGGGGTCCACCACGAGGACGAGCGCGGACGCGCCGCGCGCGAGCCCGTGCGCGAGCCGGTCCACCACCGCGAGCGCCCGCTCGTCGCCCGCCCGCGCCGCCCGGAAGACCTCCTCGGCGTCCCGTCCCGCCTCGGCGAGCACGACGGAGGAGTCCTCCCAGCCGGTCAGCGGCAGCCTGCCCAGCTCGCCGGCGCTCCCGGTGCGGCCGGTACGCAACCGGCCGTCGAGCAGCAGGCCGTGCCCGGCCCGGTACCCGGACAACACGTAGACGAGGTCCTCGACGTGGCGGGCGCTGCCCCGCCAGTGCTCGGCGACGGCCGCGAGGTTGGCGTCGTTGGCCGCGAACCCCGGGCAGCCGAACCATCGCCCCACCAGGCCGCCGAGGTCGAGCCCGGTCCAGCCGGGGATGAGGTGCGAGACCGACACCCGGCCGGACCGGTCCACGACGCCCGAGGTGCCCGCCGTGGCCGCCCACACGCCCCCGCGGGCCAGCTCGGCCGCCTCCACGCAGGCGGTGGCGGCCCGCTCGGCCAGCGCGAGGCGTTCGGCTGCGGGCAGGTGCTCGTCCACGTCGAGCCGCCGCTCCTCGATCACGTCGCCGTCGAGGTCGGCCAGCATGGCGAGGATCCGTCGCGGCCCCACGTCCAGGCCGACGACGTGACCGGCCTCGGACCTGAACCTGAAGCGGCGGGCGGGCCGCCCGGCCCTGCCTTCGGTCGGCGCGGCCTCCTCCGCGAGCCCCCGCTCGGTCAGGTCGGACAGCGCCACCTCAGCCGTCTGCCGCGACAGGCCGGCGGCGCGGGCGAGCTGGGTCAGCGTCTGCGGCCCGCCCTGGCGCAGGGCGTGCAGGGTGGCGCGCGTGTTGAGGCGGCGCAGCAGGGCGGTGTCGTTGGTAACACCGAGACTTCTCATAAGGCCCCTTGACGGTAGGACTAAGCGAACTCTAGCTTTACGTCGCGTCTTCTCATAATTGGAGTTGGGGATATGCGGCAGGTTGGGCTGGCCTTGGTCGGTGCGGGCGACCGAGGGACGAGATACACGCGATACGCGACGGCGGACGGCCGTGCCAGGCTCACCGCCGTGGCCGAGCCCGATCCACGGCGCCGGGAAGGACTGCTCGCCGAGCACCCGGACGCCGTGGGCTTCGGCGACTGGCGGGAACTCGCCGAGCAGCCGCGGCTCGCGGACGCGGTGGTGATCGCGACGCTGGACGCCGGCCACGTGGAACCGGCGGTGCGCTTCGCCGAGCTCGGCTACCACATCCTGCTGGAGAAGCCGATGGCGATCCGGCTGGAGGACTGCCGCAGAATCGTCGCGGCCGCCGAACGGGCGGGCGTGTTGTTCGCCGTCTGTCACGTGATGCGCTACACGTCCTACACCCGCGGAGTGAAGGACGTGCTCGACAGCGGACGGCTCGGCGAGATCGTCAACATCGAGCACCTGGAGCCCGTCGGCTGGTGGCATCACGCCCACTCCTATGTGCGCGGCAACTGGCGCCGCACCGATCAGGCCACGTTCATGCTGCTGGCCAAATCGTGCCACGATCTTGACTGGCTGACGTACGTGATGGGCCGCCGGGTGACACGGGTGTCGTCGTTCGGCGGGTTGAAGCACTTCACGGCCGACAACCAGCCGGCGGGCGCGGCGGAGCGCTGCCTGGACTGCGCCGTCGCGGACACCTGCCCCTACGACGCGCAGCGCATCTACCTGCCCTTCGTGGGCAGCCAGGACCGCTGGCCGCTGACCGTGCTGAGCGAGGACACCACCGAGGCGGGCGTGCTGCGCGCACTGCGCGAGGGCCCCTACGGCAGGTGCGTCTACGCCTGCGACAACGACGTCGTCGACCACCAAGTGGTCAACCTCGACTTCGACGGCGGCGCGACCGCCTCGTTCACCATGACCGCCTTCTCCCCCAAGACCCCGCGCCAGACCCGCATCTTCGGCACACACGGCTCCCTCGAAGGGGACGGCGCCCGGCTCACCGTCACCGACTTCGTGACCGGGGACGTCGAGGTCATCGACACCAACCCGCCCGCGGACGGTCACAGCGGCGGCGACCAGGGCCTGGTCACGGCGTTCCTGGACGCCCTCACCCGCAACGACCCCTCCCCCATCCTCTCCGACCCCCGGGAAAGCCTGCACAGCCACGAGATCGCGTGGGCGGCCGAGGAAGCCCGCCTCACCGGAACCGTCGTCACCCTGAAGGAACCACGATGAAGAAGACCCTCTTGCTCGCCTGCGCGCTGACACTCGCCACGACCACCGCGTGCGGCGCCGACGAGGAGGAATCGCCCGCCGACGGACGCGGCCCGATCACCATCGTCGACACCCAGAGCCACGAGGCCGCGACCAGAAAGGTGATCGACGCCTGGAACGCGGCCCACCCCGACCAGCAGGTGACCCTGGACATCCAGCCCAAGGACGCCGACAGCCAGCGGCAGCGCCTGATCAACAACGCGCAGACCAAGTCCGACGCCATGGACGTCATCATGCTGGACGCCGTCTGGACGGCCGAGTTCGCCGCCAACCGCTGGGTGGACCCCATCGCCGCCGGCACGTTCAAGGCCGAGGAGTTCCTCGCCCCCACCCTGCAGACCGCCACCTACCGGGGCACGCTGTACGCGATGCCCTGGCTCACCGGGACCGGCCTGCTCTACTACCGCGGCGACCTGGTCGACAAGGCCCCCACGACCTGGGCCGAGATGAAGGAGACCTGCGACGAGGTGCTGCCCGAGCACAAGGAGATGTCCTGCTACGCGGGCCTGCTCGACAAGTACGAGGGCCTGACCGTCTCCTTCTCCGAGGCCGTGCAGTCCGCGGGCGGCACCGTGGCCGACGAGTCCGGCGTGCCGCACCTGGACACCGACGCCGCCAAGGCGGGACTGGCCTTCCTCGTCGACGGACTCAAGAGCGGCATGATCCCCAAGGAGGGCATCACCTTCAAGGAGGACGAGGTCAAGAACGCCCTGCAGAGCGGCAAGGTGCTCTTCGCCCGCAGCTGGGCCTCGCTGTACGGCACCGCCAACGCCGCCGACAGCCCCGTGGCGGGCAAGGTCGGGGTCGCCCCCATTCCCGGCCTCGACGGTCCGGGCAGCGGCACCCTCGGCGGGGCGAACCTGGCGATCTCCGCCTTCTCCAAGCACAAGGAGACCGCCAAGGACTTCCTGGCCTTCCTCACCTCGCCCGAGCAGATGAAGACCTGGGCCACGGTCAACAGCACACCCGTCGCCCGCGCGGCACTCTACGACGACCCGGAGCTCGTCAAGCGGTACCCGTACCTGCCCTCCCTGAAGGACGGCATCGTCGCGGCCAAGCCCCGGCCGGTCGCCGTCAAGTACGGGGACGTGACCGCGGCGATCCAGAACGCCGTCTACCCGGCGCTTTCCGGCGAGGTGGCCGTCGACCAGGCGCTGTCCGGGCTGCAGCAGCAACTGTCGGGGTTGCTCAAGCAATGAGGCGCGGCTCGCGGTGGTTCACCGCACTGATGATCTCCCCGACACTGCTCGCCCTCGCCCTGGTGGTCCTGTACCCGCTGGTCGCGGCCGCGCGGGAGTCGATGTACGTCCGGGGCGAGGGCCTGGACGCCGACGGTTTCGTCGTCGAGGGCGAACGGTTCGTCGGCCTGGCGCACTACGCCGAGCTGGTCGGCGAGCGCTTCCTCAACGCCCTGGCCAACACCACGGTCTTCACCGTCGTCACCGTCTCGCTGGAGACCGTGCTCGGCGTCGCGATGGCGCTGGTCATGCACAACGTCCTGCGCGGCCGCGGCCTGGTGCGGGCCAGCATCCTCATCCCCTGGGCGGTGCCGACCGCCATCTCCGGCCTGATGTGGCGGTGGGTGTTCCAGGCCGACGGCGTGGCCAACGCCGTCATCGGCGAGAAGATCCTGTGGACCACCGAGGGCGTCCAGGCCAAGCTCGCCGTCGTCATCGCCGACACGTGGAAGACCGCGCCGTTCGTCGGGCTGCTGGTGCTCGCCGGGCTGCAGATCATCCCCACGATGGTGTACGAGGCCGCGAAGGTGGACGGCGCCTCGGCCTGGCAGACGTTCTGGCGCATCACGTTACCGCTGGTCAGGCCCGCGCTGGTGGTGGCGGTCCTGTTCCGCATCCTCGACGCGCTGGCCATGTTCGACCTGCCGTTCGTGATGATCGGCCGGGGCAAGCTGTCCGTGGAGACCCTGTCGGCCCTGGTCTGGGACGAGGCCACCCAGCTCCGATACGGGTCGGCCGCCGCCTACGGGATCGTGCTCATCTCGTACGTGGCCGTGGTGGTGTTCGTCTTCGTCCGCCTGCTCGGCGCCGACCTGCTCGCCGACGCACGATCAAGGAAGAGGACGGCATGAAGAGGGCCTTGGGGGCCGGGCTCGTCGTGGTGTACTGTCTGGCGCCGTTCTACTGGATGGTCGTCTCCAGCCTGCGGCGCACCGGCGACATCTTCTCCACCACGCCCTGGCCGTCGCCGCCGTCACTGGAGAACTACACCGCGGTGTTCTCCGGGCACAGCGACTTCGGCCGGGCACTGCTCAACAGCCTGATCGTGTCGGCCGGCACCACCGCGCTGACGCTGATCCTCGGCATCTGCTGCGCCTACGCGCTGGCCCGGCTCACCTTCCGCGGCAAGAACCTCGTGCTCGGCCTGATCATGGGCACCTCGATGTTCCCAGGCGCGCTGCTGATCGTGCCGCTGCTCAAGCTCTTCACCGAGCTGGGCTGGATCAACACCTACCACGCGATGATCGTGCCGAGCATGTCGTTCGCGCTCCCGCTGGCCGTCTGGACGCTCACCGCGTTCTTCCGCCAGATGCCGCACGAGCTGGAGCAGGCCGCCACGATCGACGGCTGCACCCGCTGGGGCGCGTTCCGGCGGGTGATCCTGCCGATCGCCGCGCCGGGCGTGTTCACCACGGCCATCCTCGCCTTCTTCGCCACCTGGAACGAGTTCATGATCGCGCTGACCATGATCAGCAAGGCGGACATGCAGACCGCCACCGTGCGGGTGGCCCAGTTCGGCGGAGCCTCCGACTTCGACACCCCGTTCGGCACCCAGATGGCCGCAGGGGTCGTCGTCACGATCCCCCTCGTGATCCTCGTCCTGGTCTTCCAGAAGAGGATCGTCGCCGGGCTCACGTCCGGCGCGCTCAAGTAACCCCGGAAAGGAACCCCCCATCATGAGCATCAGCAGGAGAGGTCTGCTCGGCGCCGGCGCCGTGGCGGCGGCCGGCGTCGGACTGGCCGCGATGCCCGCCTCCGCGACCGTGGAGAAGCGCAGGATCCGGCGCGGGGTCATCCGCGTGGCCACCTTCAACATCCACTACGGCGCCGGTCCCGACAACGTCTTCGACCTCCGGCACACCGCCGAGATGATCGAGGCCATCGACCCGGACGTCATCGGCCTCCAAGAGGTCGACAAGCACTTCCGCGCGCGCAGCGAGTGGCTCGACACCGCCGGCGAGCTGGCCGGCATGCTCGGCATGCACCAGGCGTACGGCGCCAACTACGACCTGGACCCGCTGGAGCCGGGCCGGCCGCGCAGGCAGTACGGCACCGCGTTCCTGTCCCGCTGGCCGATCCTCGAATCGAGCAACACCCGCCTTCCGCAGTACACCGGCAGCGAGCCGCGCGGCCTGCTGGAGGTCGTCGTCAACATCCAGGGCAAGCAGGTACGGCTGGGCAACTCGCACATGCAGCACACCAGCGACGCCGAGTGGCAGGAGCAGGCCGACGCCATCACGGCCCGGCTCGCCCAGTCGGCCCAGCCGGTCATCCTGCTCGGCGACACCAACGCCGTGCCGGCCTTCCCCGGCATCAAGACCTTCACCGACCGGTACGACGACGTGTGGGCACGGGTCGGCGTGGGCCCCGGCCTGTCGGCGGCGAACACGTGGCGCTTCGACTACGTCTTCGTGCCCAAGGGCTCCGACGTGCGCTCGGCCTGGCTGGTGAGCACCGACGCCTCGGACCACCTGCCGCTGGTCACCGACCTTCTGCTCCCGTGAACAACGCCTCCAATACCCCCCGGCGCCTGCTCACCGCGTTGCTCGGCGTCGCGCTGACCGCGCCGATCGCGCTTCCCGCGCGGGCCGGCGGGCACTGGGCCGACGCCTGGGCCACCTCCCTGCACTCCTCGGCCGCCGCCGTCGTGCCGCCCGCGTACGAGAACCAGAGCATCCGCATGGTCGTACGGATGCGCGGCGACGGCGACCAGGTGCGCGTCCGGCTCTCCAACCTCCATGGCGACCGGCCGGTGACCTTCGGCGCCGCCACCGTGGCACTGCGCAGCTCCGGCCCGGCGCTGGCCGAGGGCACACTGAGGCGGCTCGCCTTCGGCGGCGCGCCCTCGGTGACGGTCCCCGCCGGTCAGGAGGTCTCCAGCGACCCGGTGGAGCTGAAGGTCAGGAGCGGCCAGGACCTGGCCGTCAGCATCTACCTGCCGGACGCCACCGGGCCGGCCACCTGGCACCGCTCCGCCGTGCAGACCAACTACCTCACGACCGGCGACCACACCGCCGACGAGGACGGCGGCTCGTTCACCACCACGGTGAGGAGCTGGCTCTTCCTCAACGCGGTCGCCGTCACCCACGGTCCCACGCACGAGACGCTGGCCGCGCTCGGCGACTCCATCACCGACGGCTCCGGCACGGCCGTCGACGGGTTCGAGCGCTGGCCGGACCATCTGGCGGCCCGGCTCGCCGCCGTCCCCGGACGCGACCCCGCCGTCGTGAACGTGGGCATCGGCGGCAACCGCGTGCTGGCCGACACCGCACAGGACGGCCTGAGCGTGCTGAACCGGCTGGAGCACGACGTGCTCACCCGCGACGGCCTGAGGTACGTGCTGCTCCTCGAAGGCACGAACGACCTGCGCAACCGTGCCACAGCCGGCCGGCTCGTCACCGCCTATCGCCAGATCGCCGACCGGGTGCACGCGGCGGGCGCGCGGATCATCGGCGGGACGCTCCCGCCGCTGAAGGGCAGCGCCGGGTACGACGAGGCGTTGGAGGCCGAACGCCAGGCCGTCAACACCTGGATCACCACCGGCGGCGCGTTCGACGGGGTCGTGGACTTCGCGAGCGCGCTGGCCGACCCCGCGGACCCGCTGCGCTACCTGCCCGCCTACGACCGGGGCGACCACATCCACCCCAACGCCGCGGGCTTCGCGGCCATGGCCGCCGCCGTGGACCTCGACCTGCTGCGCTGAACACGGCCGAGCTGAACACCACCCGGCGGGAGGCGCACACCGCGTCCCGCCCGGTCCGCCGTTTTGACACCGTTCAGGCCCTGTACCTTCTCGGCACCGTCATATCCGCGTGAGCCGGTGGCGACGGTCTCCGCGGCCCGCAGTGACTGCGGGTCGGTGATCCCCGCGTTGGGTTCCGGCGCCTGGGGGCGGGAAGCCGTAGGGAAGTGCCTCACTTGAGGGGCCCCGAACCGGTGAGTTGCCGGGCATCAGGTGCGGTCTCCGGCTCCAGGGACGATCAAGCCGGTCTCGTATGCGATGACCACGGCTTGGGCGCGGCTGGACAGCTTGAGCTTGGCCATGAGGCGGCCCAGGTGGGATTTGACGGTGGCCTCGGCGATGTTCAGGCGGGAGGCGATCTGCTGGTTGGTCAGGCCCTGGCCGCGCTGACCGGCTCCCGCATGATCACATTGAACGGCGCCTTCCGCCACGGGGTCTACCTCGCGGCGGGCAACGCCTGCGTCGACACCAAGGTCGCCGGCTACCTGGCCGACGGTGTCCTGCCCGGTGAGGACGTCACCTGCGGCCGCCCGGCCGTCTGACACGTTCGCGCCCCACCACCGGCCGTCCCGGCCGGAACCGGGCCTCGAAGCCGGAGATCTACGCTGACCTCGCTGAACCGGCTGCACGAGATCCCTCGCGCCGTCATGGACGACGTCGCGCCCCCGGGGGCCGGCGACGGCGGTGCGCATGATCCGGGCCGGGGCCGACGCGCACCCCGATCGACTCGTTGGGGAAGCCTTTCGCGCCGGTGCCGCGTGGCTGAACTCCAACGCCCCCGACCGGCTCGGCCGCAACCTCCTGGAAGGGCTCATCGTCCTCAACGACCTGTTCCAGCACGGCATCGCGGCCTGGTGTCCCTCACAACCACTGTGCGGCTGGTGACACGGACCCGAGCCGCGGCCCTTCCAGGAGCGGCAGGCCCGCCGCGTACCGCCGCAAGAAACCGGCGGTCGGGGTGTTCGCGGTTGCGACGGCGTCCGGGGTGCCCTCCGCGACCACCGCGCCCCCGTCCGGACCGGCTCCCGGCCCCAGGTCGATCACCCAGTCCGCGGACGCGGCGACGGGGATGTCGTGTTCGGCCACGACGACGGTGTTGCCCGAGTCGAGCAACACGTCGAACGCATCCACCACACGCTGGATGTCAGAGGGGTGCAGGCCCGAGACGGGTTCGTCGAGAACGACAAGACCGGCCTTGCGGCCCGCGGCACCGCGCTGGATGGCGGACGCCAGCTTCAGCCGCTGCGCCTCGCCGCCGGACAACTCCGTGGCGCTCTGGCCGAGCTGCAGATAGCCGAGCCCGACCTGGTTCAAGGCTCCCAGGGTTTCGGCGAGTTGCCGGGGTTCGGGGAACTGCTCCACCGCCTCGGAGACGGTCAGCTCCAGCACCTGATCGATGGCCAATCCCTGGTACTTGATCTCCAAGGCCTCCGGCGTGTAGCGCCGCCCCTGGCATGCGTCGCAGACCACCCACACATCCGGCAGGAAGTGCATGTCGACCAGCTTGCGGCCATAACCGGTGCAGGGTTCGCAGCGGCCACCGCCCGCGGTGTTGAAGCTGAACCAGGACGCATTGACCCCACGTGCGCGTGCCATGCCGGTTTCGGCGAACAGCTTACGGACGACGTCGAACGCCTTGCTGTAGGTGGCCGGGTTGGATCGCGGCGTGCGCCCGAGCGGTTCCTGATCGACGACGGCGACCCAGTCGAACCCCTCCAGGCCGGTCACCTGTCGCACGGCGTCGATCGTCGTCCCGTTCAGAGCGGCCTCCACGCTCGCCGCGAGCGCGCCGAGCAGGCTGCTCTTGCCGCTGCCGCTCACCCCGGTCAGGCAGGTGAGCCGGCCGGCGGGGAAACGCACCACGTCTGCGGTCACGTTGTGCGCACGCAAGCCGTGCAGTACCACCCAGCCGGTGTCATCCCCGGCCGGACGGCAGGTCCGGCGCAGCCGTGGCCCCTCACCGGCCAGGTAGCGTCCGGTCAGTGACGTGGGGTGGGCGGCCGCGTCGGAGGGAAGCCCCGACACCAGGATCTCACCGCCGAGGCGGCCCGCGCCGGGCCCCATGTCGATCACCCAGTCGGCCCGGGCGATCAGTTCGGGGTCGTGCTCGACCAGGAGCACCGTGTTGCCGGCCTTGCGCAGCTCCAGGGCGATGTCGAGCAGGTGCGCCTTGTCCGCCGGATGCAGCCCGGTCCCGGGCTCGTCCAGGACGAAGACGATGCCGCTCAGCTCGGTGCTGAGCTGCGCGGCGAGCCGGGTTCGCTGCAACTCGCCCCCGGACAGTGTCGCCGCGCTCCGGGACAGCTGGAGATGGGCCAGGCCGAGGCGGTCGAGGATCCCGAGTCTGCGGCCCAGGTCCTGCAGCAGCGGCTCACCCACCTCGCGCTGCCGGGCGTCCAGGTCGCCGGCCACCCGCTCGGCCCAGCCGCGTACCTCCCGTACGTCCACCTGGAGCAGGTCGGGAAAGGTCAGCCCGCCGAGCCGCACGGACCGGGCCACCTGGTCGTACCCGCTGCCGCCGCAGGTGCCGCACGGCTGCTTGCGCATGTACGGCAGGTAGCGCTGCTTGGCGCTGGCGGTCTGGGCGTTCAAGAACACCCGCTCCACCTCGGCCAGCGCCCCCCGCAGCGGCTGGCTGGAGGTGTAGGTCACCGAGACCGTCTCCTTCTTGCTGGTCATGTCGACGGTCGCCTCGACCTTCTCCTCACCTGTGCCGTACAGCACGCAGTGGCGGAACTCCTCCGGCAGCGACCGCCATGGCAGGCCGAGGTCCACGCCGCGCTTGTCGGCGAGCGCCGGCACGAAGGCGTGCTCCCCCGACCGCCACTTGGCGTACCAGGGCGAGGCCCCCTCGAAGAGGGGAAGCTCCGGATGGGTGATGATGAGGTCCTCCTGCGCCCGCCAGCGCCCGCCCACGCCGTGACAGTCCGCGCAGCTGCCTTCCGGGGAGTTGCGATCGAAATGAGCGGTCGTCAGAGGCCCGTTGACGCTCTGCGCCGCCGGGTCCGCGCCGATCCCCGGAAGGCGCGAGTACAGCAGTCCCAGATGCCCGTCGATGCCGGTGATCGTCGCGACCGTGGACCGGGGGTTGCGGTTCAGGCGGCGCTGGTCGACTGCGAGCGTCGCGCCGAGTCCCAGGATGCGGTCGACCTTCGGCCGATTGCGCTGGGTGATGTACTGCCGCACGAACGGCGAAAGCCCCTCCAGGTACCGCAACTGGGCCTCGTTGTGCAGGGTGTCGATGGCCAGCGAGGTCTTGCCGCTGCCGCTCACCCCGGTGAAGGCGGTGAGCCACCCTTTGGGGATGCTCACCGACACGTCCCGCAGATTGTTGGTACGAGCCCCCACCACCTCGATGGCCTCTCGCCCCATGCTCGCGACGTCCCGTACGAACGCAGTCAACCTTGATCCACCCTCTCGCAACACAGCAGAACACAGGCGGACGGACTCCCACCCACGTCGAACAAGTTGATTCCGCCACTACGCGGCCGTTTGACCAGATCCCTCGGCACGTGGCCGGTCTGGATTCGGCCCGTGCCGCAGATCAAGACCGGGACCCCCGGTGAGCTTGTCGATGCCCGGGGCATGGGCGGTCATCCAGTGCGGATGCAGCCGGCAGCAGACCACGTCGTTGTCCCAGTCGAAGGCGTCGTCGCCGGTGCCGATTCGGGTGATCTGCTCCGCGGTCAGGGTGTTCCCGGTGACGATCGAGCGGAGGTGCGAGGTGGAGCGGGACAGGGAGGCTTCGAGGAGAGTCTCAAGCTCCTTGAGCTCCTCGGGCGTTTCGCGCATTGAGGTCCTTGTCTATCCATGAGGCCCCCGGTCCACACCCACATCGGCGCCGACCGGTGCATTGATGATCACTCTGAAACCCGACGCCTTGTGTCATGTTTTCATCCGTGTCCTGTCCCGGGACACGCTTGACACGTCGATCCCAAGACCTGGGTGAAGGTGCTGTCTTCGGCCCGTCTGACGTGCGTCGTTGCGGCGTCGCGCGTCAGGACGCCGGGAATGGCCCTGGTGGATATGTCCGTTGTCGAGCAGCGGTATCGGGCTGTGCCGGCGGTGCCGGCCCGCGGTTCGGTGACCGGATGCGGGCGGAGGTGGAGGTACTGGTGTGTGAGTTGCGGCGTCAGCATGCGCGGTGGGGACCGGTCCGGCTGGCGCGCGAGGCCGGTCGCCGTGGCGTGGATCGGCCGCCGTCCCGGATGGGCATGCATCGGGCGCTGGTGCGTCACGGGCTGGTCGAGCCGGGTGCGAGGGTCTTTCGCCGTTGGCGGCGTGAGGCGCCGATGGAGTTATGGCAGACGGACGTCGTCGGCGGCGTGCTGCCGGCTGACGGGCGTAGGTCAAGGTGGTGACGGCGTCGACGACCACTCGCGCTGCTGTGTGATCGCCAAGGCGGTGGTGCGGGCCACCGGCCGGGCTGTCTGCCTGGCCTTCGTCGAGGCGTTGCGGGGGGTTCGGGGCGCCGGGCGAGGTGCTGACCGACAACGGCTCCTGCTACCGCTCCCACCTGTGGCGCGACACCCTCACCAAAGCGGGCGACACCCACAAGCGCACCCGCCCCAACCCGCCGCAGACACCTACAATCACCATCGCGGCCACACCGCACCAGCAGGTCTGCCACCAGCCGGCCGCGTACTCAACCTCACGGGACAGAACAGCTAGACCTGGTCGTCCGGGCGTAGGGCGTGCAGGACCGCAGAAGTGTCCAGGTAGAACGGGTGTATCTCGGTGATGCGATCATTCTTGATCGTCATCAGCTGCATCACCGAGGCCTCCAAGGCCCGGCCGGTGGCGCGGGCGCGCAAGACGCCGCGGTTCCAGACCACGACACTGCCGCCGTCGACCACATACTTCTGCTCCAGGAACTCCAGGGACTGCCATGCCTCGCTCATGGCGGCCATGAACTGCTCGATGCCGCTCGGTCCGCGCCAGGTGCCCCCGTAGGGCAGGGAGTCCGCCTGGTACATCACGACCTCTGGGTCCAGGCACTCGGCAAGCCGGCCGAAGTCGGCCTTGCCGAAGCCCCCTGCGGCGATATAGGCAACTTCCGCCCGGTAGAACCTCTCCAGGACTGCCAGTGAGCTCCTGCCCTCGTCGCCCCCCGAAGCCGGACCGTCATTCGTCATTGCTTCTGCCGTCATGCGCTCATCATGTCGGCCCCGGACAGGATGCATCCGGCGGAAATCGGACCCGTAGGCGGCAAGCGCGCCACCGACGACCGGCAACGCCGGGCTGGATTCCCGGCCCCGACCGTGAGCAAGGCCAGGCTCGCGCCCCCCGCCAAAGGGGAGCGAGCCTGGCGCGCAGGCATGAGACGGGCCCCGCCCAGCCTCGCGTTCCGCGACCCGTCCACACGCACCTCTGCTGCCGTGTCCGCCTGGGCGAGCGCTCGCCTCACCACCGCCCCGCACTCGCGCGGGGCGACCCAGGTTCCGATGAGAGGTGGCACCGGAGCACGGCAGAAACGGGCCACCTTCTTGATCATCGATCATTAGACTCTTGTAGTCCGCACTGATTGGTGACGGTTTCGGGGGGGCGGGTGGCGTCGATCGACCGGACGGCATACCCGACGTTCGCGCGTACAGTGTCGGCACGGGAGCTGGCGGAGGTGCTCACTCCCTCGGCTGTCGAGACGGAGTGGGCGCACGGCAAGGCCCAGGATGACCAGCATCTCCTCGCCCTGCTGGGGTGGCTGAAGGCCTACCAGCGGCTGGGGCACTTTCCCAAGCTCAAGGACGTCCCCGCGGTGGTTCCGAGCACATCCGGGACTGGAAGAACAGGCGCGTCCCGGGCCTGGAGGGCCTCATCGTGGCCCGCCTGTCCGAGGCGACCGGACGAGCGCGGCGCACCGGTGAGCCGTGCCACCAGGGCCTGCGCGTCCTCGTCGTTCCATGCTTTGGTGCTGGCGGGCGCGGGCTGCGGTCGAGTTGCCGTCGCATCTGCGGCGCCGTGCGCACAGTTCGCAGGCGTCCGCGTGACGTTGCCGGCCGCGCTGTCGGTGGAGCGGGAGCGGGTGCGGTGCGGCCCCGCCGCCGTGGTGGGCGGAGGGGCCGTGACCTGCTGGGAACCGATCTATCCGAGCACCGGGTAGTTCGCGCGGAACACGTTGTGCGGGTCGCGGGCCCGCTTGATCTCCCGCAGGCGCGCGAGCGTGCCGCCGGAGAAGGACTGCGCCGCCGTGTCACCGGGGGACAGCAAGGTGTACGGCTTGCGGCCGCCGATGTAGGCGTCCAGGTCGGCCACGATCTCGGCTTGCTTGGCACGGGTCGCGTCGGCCGTGTGCGGCAGGCCGAGACCCACCAGTCCGAGCAGGTACGGCTCAGCCACCGCGCCGCTCGCACCGGCCCCGCCGCCCGGCTCGGCCAGCGCCCCGCCCAGGTGCCTGATCTGCACGTTGATGAGCGGTTCGACCGGCTTGGCCAGCAGCAGCTCCACCGCGTCCGCGTCCAGGCCGGTGAGCAGCTCCGCACGAGTGATGGACGGGGCCGGATCGGTCGGCTCGGCGGCGATGCCACCCAGTTCGGCGACCGGGACGACGCCTCGGCTGTCGAAGACCGCGCCTCCGATCTTGTCGACGCGCACCAGCAGCTCCTCAGCCTGAGCCGCCTCGCCCAGGTAGGCCAGATCCAGCGTCACCATCGGCGGCGCGCCGGGCGGCTGGAACCGGTTGATCCAGACGCTGAGTTCACGCGGCGCCTCGGCGGTGATCTCCAGGAACGCGTCGTACACCTCCCTGGTGCGGTGCTCCGGCCAGATCACGCGCCCGCCGTACAGGGCCGGAGCGGGATACAGGTCGAGTTCGAGGGCGGTCACCATCGCGTAGTCGCCGCCACCGCCGCGCAGGGCCCAGAACAGGTCGGGGTCGGACTCGGCGGTCACCCGGCCCGGCTCGCCGTCGGCGTCCACGATGTCGAAGGCGCGGACGCTGTCGGAGGCGAAGCCGTGCTTGCGGCTGAACCAGCCGACCCCACCGCCCAGCGTGTAGCCGGTCACGCTGACCCCCGGCGCGCTGCCGGACAGGCCGGTCAGACCCAGCGGACCGGCCGCCGCCAGCACCTGCCCCCACTTCACACCCGCGCCCACCCGGACCACGCGCTCCTCGGCACGTATCTCCACCTCGTTCAGCAGGCCGGTACGCAACAGGATCAGGCCGTCCACGTCACCCGAGGCGCCGTGCCCGCTCGGCTGCGCGGTCACCGTCATGCCCGCCCGCCGCGCGTAACGCACGAGCGCCGCCACATCATCGGCATCCGCGGCCTCCGCCACGGCCGCCACCGGCTGCCTGACGGTGAGATTCCACGCGGTGGCCGCCTGTTCGAAGCCGTCGTCACCGGGCAGGAGCAGGCGCCCCTTCAGGACACCGCGCAGATCGTTGATCGTCATTGTCGTCTCCCTTTTCGAGTTGTCAGAGAATGCGGACGTCAGGCGCGCGGCGCGGCGGTCGCCGGGGTGGTGCTGGTCTCCCGGAGGATCAGCAACCCCGTGACCGCGATCAGCGCCGCGGTCAGGCCGTGGACGCCGAGCGCGGCGGCCGTGGATCCGTGGTGGGCCAGGACGTTGACCATGTCGCCGAACGGGGTGACGGCCGTCATCAGCAGGACCCAGCCCAACGGGCGGCGGTGGCCTGTCACCAGCAGGATGCCCATGGCCAGGCCCATCCCGATCTCGCGGCTGCCCTTCACGATGGAGAAGCCGCTGCCGTCCGAGGGCCAGTTCGCCAGCCCCGGGAAGGTCGTCCCGAGGGGCAGGACGAAGGACAACCCGAGGTAGAGGGTGAACAGGACGACGACGGCGGCCAGGACGGTGTTGAGCTTCTTCAGCGACATGGTCGTTCTCCTTGTTTGTTCGGACGGGCAGGGTTCAGCCGCGGACGCGGCGGATGTGGCGGGCGTAGCGGGGGCGGCCGATGACGTGCCAGATGGCGCGGACCGGGGCGGGCAGGCCGCCGAGGACGAGGGCGCGCTCGGCCGGGTTCGCGTCCTCCAGGACGGCGCCGAAGAGCGTGAGCAGGGTGAGCTTGGGGGTGTTGTTCACCAGGTGGTCGCCCAGGGAGGCCCACTCCTGTTGGGTGATGTGCTTGGCCGCGAGCGGGAGGAGGGTGGCCTCCTCGTCGTCGAGGTGTTCCAGCAAAACCGCGCGGTGCTCGTAGAGGGCGGCCGCCAGGGTGTCGCGTTCGTCGGCGCCCGCGGTGGCCTCCCAGGCGGGGAGCGCGGCGTCCAGCCTGCTCAGGGTGGCCGCGACGCGTTCGTGCTGGGCCTGCATGCGCAGGACGATGTCGGCCTCCAGGTCCACCCGGGACAACAAGGGCGGCCACAGCAGCTCGTCCTCGCCCTCGTGGTGGTTGTGCAGGCCCAGCCGGTAGACGCGGAAGTGGCCGGCGATCACCTTGGCGCGAGCGGTGTCACCCGGGGCGACGGCCGCGACGAGCTCCACCAGCAGCCGTGACTCACGGCGGAGCACGCGGTGGACGATCTCCATGTCCTGGGTGTTGACGCTCATCTGTTCCCGCTCCTTCGTCGGTTGCGATGTGTTCAGGCTGCTCCTGGGTGTTTGGAAGGCATTTGGAAGCGATTTGGAACGTCCACGCGGGATGTACGGATCATGGTCTTCGTCCGGGTGCTGGGCTCGTTCGGGGCCGAGGTCTGCGGCGAGCCCGTGCCCCTGGGCGGGCCTCGGGCAGCGGGGCGTGCCGGCGTTGCTGGTGGCGGCGCGCGGGCAGGTCGTGCCGGCCGATCCCCTCACCGACGCGGTCGCGAACTCGACCGACCCGGAGGAGCGCATAGACCTGTCTGGCAGGCTGCTGCGGGCGCGGATCCGGTCCGGCGCCTTGCCTGCCGCGCGCCGGACCCGCCTGCAGGCCGTCGAGTACGCCGAGTCCCTGGGACGCGACGACTTGATGATCGCCGCGTTCACGGCCTGGACCGAGCCGACACCATGGCAGTCCCGCGAGTACGGGACGGTGGACCGGCCCATCGTCGACAGGCTGAGCCGCCTGCTCAAGCACGCCGACCTGGCCCCGGAGGCACGCAGCCACCTCCTCGCCGCCTACGGGCGGCGGCCCTCCAGGTCCTTGTCCGCGGCCACCCCGGCTTGCCCGAACGCGACGACCTCTGCCGCGAGTTGGTGGCGATCGGCACCGAGCACGACCTGCCCGTCTATCGCGTCACCGGGCTGCCCAACCAGGCCGGCGCCGCCGCCGGGGCCCACGACCCGGCCACCATGCCCCGCGCGGCGGCCGCGGCCCTCGGCCTCGCGCGGGCCGCGATCCGGGTGAACAACGGCACGCTCGGCGAGCACCTGGAGGAGGTGCGCGCCTTCCACGAGGCCTTCGGCCCGGTCGCCTCCGATCTGCTGGTCCTCGCCCTGCACGCCAACGGCCTGATCGACGAAACCCGCCGGATACGCACCTCGGACCCGATCCGGCCCGCCGAGGCCCGATCGCGAACGACCATCTGGCCTCTGCCCGCGGCGCCGCCATCTGTGACACAGAACTCTCACCAGTCGCGCTGACGCCCGGGGGCAGGACGTTGTTCACGCTGTTTCGTGGTGGAGGGTGTCCAGGACGGTGAGTTCGTCCTCGGACAGACACAGAGATCCGGCGGCCACGTTCTGGACGAGGTGGTCGACGTCGCCGGTGCCGGGGATGGCCAGGACGTGCGGGCCGCGGTGCAGCGTCCACGCCAGCCGGACCTGGGCGGTGCTCACCCCGCGAGCGCGGGCGATTGCGTGCACCTCGTCGTTGTCCCCGGTGCTCGCGCCGGCCGTGCGTCCGTGGCCGGCGATCGAGTAGAACGGCACGAACGCGACGCGCTGTTCACCGCAGACGCGCAGGAACTCCTCCTGCTCAGGCGTTGCGCCGATGCCGTACATGTTCTGGACGCAGACCACCGGCGCGATGCCCTGGGCCTCGGCGAGATGGTGGCGGCGGACGTTGGACAGGCCCAGGTGGCGGATGAGCCCGGCGTCGCGCAGGTCGGCGAGTGCGCCGAAGCGTTCGGCGATGGAGCCGGCGCCGACGATACGCAGGTTCACCACGTCGAGATGGTCGCGGCCAAGCTGACGCAGGTTCTCCTCGACCTGGCCGCGCAGTTGCCCGGGGGTGGCGTGTGGCAGCCAGTTGCCATCGGGGTCGCGGCTTGGCCCGACTTTGGTGGCGATGACCAGGTCATCCGGATAGGGGGCCAGGGCCCTGTTGATCAGCTCGTTGGCCGAGCGGCGCGGCGAGAAGTAGAACGCGGCCGTGTCGATGTGATTCACGCCGAGCTCGATCGCACGGCGCAGCACATCGATCGCCTGCTCGCGGTCGCGGGGGACGGCGTCGGGCGTGAGCGCCTCGCCGTGCTGCGGCAGGCGCATCGTGCCGAACCCGATCCGGTTGACCGTGCGGTCGCCGAGCCTCCAGGTGCCCGATGCCGTCGCGGAGATCGTCTGTGAGGTCATGGCGGCATGATCTCCACTCGGTAGACTTGCGTGCTATTGATTCACATATGCCGGAATCCATTGAGGAGTGGTCGTTCTGGCTGAGCTGGCGTTCTCGGCGAGCGATCTGGCGCAGGTGCGGTTCGTCGTCTCACCGATGTGGGAGGTGGCGCCCAGCTTCCGGTTGCTGACGTCCGGCAGGTCTCATCCGGTCCATCGGGCCTGGGTCGACCAGGTGCGGCCACGTATGGTGACCGCCGGGCTGGACCGGGGGTGGCTCGCTGAGCTGATCCCGCTCACCGGCTACGTGCCGGACTTCCTCACCCCGTCCCCTGGCGGGGCGGCGCCTGCCCCACGGCAGGAGTGGGACGCGATCATGGCCTCGCCCGCCGACCGGGTACGGCAGGATCTCGATCACCTCGCCCGTCACCAAGGGCATCTCGGCCCCCGCCTGCGGGCCCTGCACGCCGACCCACCTTCCCGCCTGGCCAAGGTCACACAGGAGATCGAGACCTACTGGGAGCTGGCCCTTGCCCCCTATTGGGCACGGATCCGGGCCGTGCTGGACGCCGACATCTTCTACCGGGCCCGCACGGTCGCCGAACACGGCGCGGGCCACCTGCTCAACGACCTGCACGACTCGGTGAGGTGGAACGACAACGAGCTGAGGGTGGCCCGCTGGAAACGAATCCTGCCCCGGGAGGCAGCGGGCCCTGGGCTGCTGCTGATCCCTTCGGCGTTCACCGGCCCCGGCCTGCGTACGAAGATGAGGCCGCCGGAGCCACCGCAGCTCGCCTATCCCGCACGTGGCGTCGGCCGGCTGTGGGAGGCGCGGCCCGCCATCGGAGCCGCCGCCCTCGCCCCCGTCCTCGGCCGCTCGCGCACCCTGCTGCTGGCCGAACTGGAGGCCCCGGCCTCCACCACCGAACTGGCCCGCCGCACCGGGCTCTCCGCGTCCGGAGTCTCCCGCGATCTCACCGCACTGCGCGACGCGGGCCTGGTCAGCGCGCATCGCGCCGGTCGCTCCGTCCTCTACGCCCGCACCGCCGCCGCCGAAACCCTCCTCAAGGCCGCCTCCGCGTCCTTGGCGCAAGGTTCGTGAACCGTACGGCTGCAACGGCGCGGTCGTCGCGTCGTCCGCCGCTGACCGCATGTTTGATCATCCTGGTCGAGCCCACGACTTGGAAGTCAGCACTCGACGTCGAAATCGAGCTCGTTGTAGCGGAACTCCGCGATCTGCTCCCGGGTCCCCGAGATGAGGGTGATGCAGCCGTCCCCGAAGACCGTACTTTCCGGGATGGAGGCGAACAGCACCTTCCCGCGCTCTTCCACCGGGTTGTGCCAGGCTCGGGAGTAGCCGCCGAGCTGGATGTCAAATCTCCATCGGACGTCGGGAATCTCCCCTATGTCATCGATGAACTTGGCCACCAGGCGGGCCCGCTCGGCGTCCCCCTCGGCGTAGTCGGCCGCTTCCGCAACGTCGGACCAGCGGAGATCGGCAGACCAGGTGGTGCCAGGAACCGCGTAGAGCGGGAACGGCTCGTGAGCCTTCGCCTGCGTGTGGCGTTCGACGGTCTCGGTGCCTGGCGGCAGGTGGACGATGACGCCTTCGTCGAGGTCGCTGATCTCGGCGAGGATGACCAGGTGGCCGTCGGCGGGAAAGTCGATGTCGAGGACGCCGGCGGGTAGGGCGGCGCAGTCGATGGTCACCACGTGCGGCACGTATGAGGGCAGTTCCAGGTCCTCGGGCAGATGGGGAAGCCCGAGGGCCCGAGCGGCCGGACGGGCATTCTTCTTCAGCTCTTCCGGCAGTTCGTCATGGGGACAGAGGTAGACACAGGGGCGCAGGAGGCGGATGAACGCCTCGGCCACCGGCTCGGGTAGGTCAAGGGCCCGTCCGGCGTCGAGGACGGCTTCACGCACGCTCACCTTCATGGACGTCACAGTGCCATGCGCCACTGACACCGTCGCGCTGCGGGGCGAGCAGGGCGGCGCGGAAGGCGACGGGGTCGACCAGGCCCATCCGGGCCAGATGCGAGTCTTCGATGAGGTCGCGCCGGTGGCGGCGGAAGCCGGTGTAGTACTCGGCCGAGTATTCGCCGTTGGTGACGCGCCGCAGGATCGGCGGATCATGGTGAGGACCAGCCCTTCACGGCGATGCCACAATATGCGAATATACGTTCGAAGAGCGAAGATCGTCTTTCGGAACGGAGTGCATGTGCGTCCATCAGCCTCTGAACGCATCGGCCGATTAGTCGCCTCGGCCGGGTCCCTGCTCCTGGCGGCGAGCCTGCTCGCCGCCCCAGCCCCCGCCGCCGCGGCCGCCGACCTCGTCGCCGACCTCGGGGTCGCGGGCAAGGGCGGGGACCTGGTGACCGGCCACGGCAGGGTCTTCGTCGCCGCCGACGACCGGATCGTGGTCACGGACCTGGACGGCGAGGCCGTCACCACGATCGGCGGCCTGTCGGGAGTCACCGCCCTGTCCGCGCCGGACGGCGCCAGGAAGGTGTACGCGACGCTGAGCGGCACGCATGAGGTGATCGAGATCGACACCGCCACGGTCGCCGTCACCCGGCGCATCGATCTTTCCGCGTATCCGTGCCCGTCCACGCTGGCGCAGGCCCACAACCGGCTGTGGATCGGATACGGCTGCGGCGGGGCGGGCGAGGGAGGGGTCGTCGCGCTCGAGGTGCGGGCGACCCCCACCCTCGTCAAGGTCGGGCCGGCCACGACCCGGCCTCCGCTGGTCGCGGTCGCCGGCGCCTTCCTCGCCGTGTCCGAGCCGGGAGTCAGCCCCGCCACCGTCAGGCTGTACGACGTCAACCGCGACCCGGGTAACCCGCTCGGCGAGATCCTCGGCGACGCGGACGGGCTGCCGCCCCTGGAGGACCTGGCCCTCGCCTACCAAGGGTCGGCGGTGCTGCCAGTGCCGTCCGGCGCCCACCGCTTCGACGCCTGGGACACCACGACCTTCGACCGCGCCCACGCCTTCGACCAGAAGGGGCCGGCCGGGCACGACCTGGCCGCCACCGTCGCGGCCAGCGAGAACGGCTACTACGTCGTGGGCGGCTGGAACTCCGCCGCGGGTGACGCGGCGGAGCTCGTGGTCTACGACGCGGCCACGAGAGAGGTGATCTACACGGCCGGCCACCAGGGAAAGGCGCTGGTGCCGGGCAGCATCGGCTTCTACGGCATCTACACCTTCGCGGTGCTGAAGGAGCCCGGCACCGGGCGCATGCATCTCTGGCGGCTGCCGCCCGCGCCCTACCACTCCTCGGCCCTGACCCTGACGGCGCCCGCCGAGGCGAACGCGCTCAAGCCGCTGACCATCAGCGGACGACTCACGCTCAGCACCGGGGCGACCCCCGGCGCGCAGACGCTGGAACTGTACAGCTGGCTCCCCGACGGCACCGACCGGCCCTTCCGGGAGGTCACCACAGCGGCGGACGGGACCTACGAGTTCACCGACACCCCACCGGGCCTCGGGGCGTTCAGGTATCGCCTGTCCTGGCCGGGCAACTCCTGGTACTACGGGGCCTACGCGACGGCGACCGTCACGGTGGCCAGGTACGAACCGGCGCTCATCGTGACAGGGCCGGCGACGGGCGCCGTCGGTGAGCTGCTGGAGTTCAGAGGCACCTTTGCCGCCGAGGGCGTCGTCTACCCGCGCACGACGGTCACTGTCAGCCGCAGGGCCGTCGCGCCGGACGGCACCGTCACCACCAAGGGTCAGAAACTGGCCGCCGCCACCGACGGGACGTTCGCCTTCACCGACACGCCGGCCACGGCCGGGAAACACACCTACACCGTCACGCTGGTCGGGAGCTCGACCGTCAAGGGAACGAGCACCGAGCACGTGGTCACCGTCGTCGAGCCGGCGGGATAACGTCCCAGGGAGCCGGGGCCTGCCTCTCGTAGGCCTCGGCGATGCCGGCCGGGGCCGCCCCGCCACCCGAGTACCACGAAATCCTCGAAAGGCCCCAGACCAGCGGAAGCGGAGTTGGCCCAGGTCAGTGAACCCCTGCCGTTGGAGTCTTCTGGACCTCGTCAACGCATGGGACATGCCTGGGATCAGGCGGCGAGGCCGAGGGCCTGGGCCACGGCCGAGGTGGCCGAACTGGTTTCCGTGGCGGTGTAGCCGCCGCGCAGGGAGGCGTCCTGGTCTTTCAGGCCGTGGCCGCTCAGCGTGATCACGATCCGCTGGCCCGGCGCGAGGTTGCCCCGGGCGTGCTGGTCGAGGAGGCCGGCGATCCCGGCGGCCGAGGCGGGCTCGGCGAAGACGCCGTCGCGCCGCGCGACCAGCTCGTACGCCTCGAAGATCTGCGCGTCGGTCACCGCGGCGATCAGCCCGCCGGACCGGTCGCGGGCGTCGAGGGCTCCGTCCCAGGTGGCCGGGCTGCCGATGCGGATCGCGCTCGCCGCGGTCTCGGGCTCGGCGACGGGCGCGCCGTGGACGAGCGGCGCCGCCCCGGCCGCCTGGAAGCCCCACATGCGCGGCGACCGCGTGGACAGGCCCTCCTGCTCGTAGCCGCGGTAGCCGCCCCAGGTGGCGGTGATGTTGCCGCCGTTGCCGACCGGCAGGCAGTGGATGTCGGGCGCGTCGCCGAGCGCGTCGACGATCTCGTAGGCGACCGTGCGCTGCCCCGCGAGCCGCAGCTCGTTGCCGACCGAGTTGACCAGCGCGATCGGGTGGTGGGCGGCGAGCTCGCGGGCGACGCGCAGGCAGTCGTCGAACGTGCCGTCGATCTCGACGATCCGCGCGCCGTAACGGACCGCCTGCCCCAGCTTGGCGAGCGCGACCCGCCCCTTCGGCACGAGCACGGCGGCCGTCAGCCCGGCGCGCGCGGCGTAGGCGGCGGCCGAGGCGCTGGTGTTGCCGGTGGAGGCGCACACGGCCAGCTCGGCCCCGGCCTCGGCGGCCCTGCTGATCGCCACGGTCATCCCGCGGTCCTTGAACGACCCCGTGGGGTTGGCGCCCTCGATCTTCAGCCAGACCTCGCAGCCGGTCACCGCGGACAGGTGCGCCGAGCGCAGCAGCGGGGTGTTGCCCTCGTTGAGCGAGACGGCGGGCGTGTCGGGGGTGACCGGGAGCCAGCGCCGGTACCCGCTGTCGATCAGTCCGTTCCAGGAACTCATACCGGCGACCGTAACATTCGTTTCATGCTCTCCGCCACATGTAACATTTGTCAGTATGGATGAGGATCCGGTGACGAACCGGCTCAGCGCGGTCTACCCCGAGCTGCCACCGGGCGAGCGGGCCGTCGTTCGTGCGCTGCTCGACGACCACCCCTTCGCCGCGCTCGGCTCGCTGCGCGCGCTCGCCGAGCGTGCCGGGGTCAGCCCGCCGACCGCCTCCCGGCTGTTCGACCGGCTCGGGTACGCGGGATTCGCCGGGTTCCAGGCGGCCGTGCGCGACGGCGTACGCGACCGGTCGCGCCTACGCGAGTTCGTCGCCCGTCCGCCCGGCACCCAGCGGGCCGCCGAAGACCTGCGTGCCGGGCTCGACAGCACCCTCGCCGCCGTCACCGAGCCCCTGCTCGACGCCGTCGGCGACCTGCTGGCCGGAGCCGCGTCGGTCTGGGCGCTCGGCGGGCCGATCAGCGAGCTGGCCGCCGAATACCTGATCAGGCAGCTCGCCGGCCTGCGTCCGGGGGCGCACCGGGTGCCCGACTCGGCGTCCGCGCGTGCCCGTACGCTGCTCGATCTGGGTGGTTCTGCGGCCGTGGTCGCGTACGACTTCCGGCGCTACTCCCCCGCGACGGCCCGCTTCACCGAGGCCGCGTGCGCCCGCGGGGCGCGGCTGGCGCTGATCACCGACGCCTGGGAGTCGCCGCTCGCGGCACGGGCAGAGGTGCTGATCAGGCTGCCGCGCGAGGCCGCCGGGCCGATCGCGCCGCTCGCGCACCAGATCGCCGTCACCGAGCTGCTGCTGGTCGCCGTGGCGGCCCGCCTCGACCCGGCCGGACGCCTGGCCGACCTCGACGCGCTCACCGAGAGGTTGTGAACCGCTTGTAGAAGAAGCAGCAGTCCAGCAGTGTGAGGCCGGGCACGATGCCGAAGAGGTCGTACCGTCAACTTGCCGGGTTGTCATGGGAGAACCGTTCCGGGCGGAAGTCGGCGAGCGTCTCGTCCCTCCTCCCACTGACGATCTCCGACGCGAGCAGCCGGCCGATCACCGGCCCGAGCGTGATGCCGCTGTGGGAGACGGCCTCGTAGTAGCCCGGCACGGAAGGCACCGCTCCCACCGAGGGGTATCCATCGCCCGGGATGGGCCGGTCGACCACCCGTGTCCCGACGATGCGGGAGTCCACGAACCCGGGAACGACGTGCCGCGCCGACTCGTGGAGCAGCCGCTGGAGCGCCGCCGGATCTTCGCCGGTGTCGATGAGCGCGTCGACCTCGCGGCTGTGGAGGACCACCGAAGCGTCTCCGTCAGGACGGATCGCGACGCGAGGCGCGTGCATGGTCCGGCGGATCGGCACCTGAGCACACTCGATCCGGGTGACGAGGCCGGGCTCCCGGCGCATCGGCAGGTGCCGCGCGACGAGCCCGGCGACGTGGGCGGCGCCGGGTCCCGCGGCGTTCACGACGACGTCGACGTCGAGACGGCTGCCGTCGGACAGGGCGACGGTCCGTACGCTGCCGTCGGCGCCGGTGCCGACGTCGTGGACCGTGGTGCCGAACCGGTGCTCGGCGCCGGACGCGACGGCCTGGCCGACCAGGCGGCCGACGAGATGGCGTCCGTGCACCCAGGCCTCGTCGGGAAAGAACACGACCGGAACCTCGTCGGACACCGTGAGCGCGGGTTCGAGGTGGCGGCGTACCTCGGCTCCCGTACGCACCTCGGCCCGGTAGCCCCACCCGGCCAGCAGCCCGGCCGTTTCCAGGAGGCTCGCCTCCGCCGCGGGGTCGTCCGCCCAGCGCAGGTGGCCGTCGGGGTGCCACCATGGGTCAGGCCCGATGATCCCGGCAAGCTCGCGGTACGCCGCCATGCTCGCGACGTTCAGGTCGAAGTAGGGCCTGCTCGCGGTCTTGGCACTGGCGTTGACCCACGAGAACGACCAGTCGGTGACCCCTTCACCCGGCCGGCCCGCGTCGAGGAAGACCACCTTGACGCCGTGCCGTGCCAAACTCCAGCCCACACAGGCTCCGAGAACGCCCACCCCGATGACAGCAACACATCCAGGCCGCTCCACGGTCCGATTCTCTCATGAACGGACGACCTCCGCTCGTCCATGCGATGCCGGGGCCTACCGCACCACTTGATTCAGTCCTGCCAAATGGCGCCGGGGCCGAGCAGCGCCTTGACTTCGCTGTAGAAGGCCGGCTCGGGGGTGACCTGGAAGGGCCGCAGGTTCAGCAGCAGCCCTTTGGCTCCTTGGCGGTGCAGGCGGACGTGGACGGGCGCGCGGCCGGGATGGGTGGACAGGATGTGCTTGAGCTCCAGGACGACGCGTGAGTTCAGGCGGCTCTCGTGAATCGAGAGCACCACGGGTGGCTCGGCGTTCGTGTGTGAGACGTCGAGGATCTTGATGTCCTCGCCGTACACGCTCAGCGTCTCGTCGCGGACGTTGACTCGTCCGCGCACGGAGATCACCCGGTCCTCGGCGAGCGCTTCGCCGTACAGGGTGTAGGTCTTGGGAAAGATGAGGCACTCGACGGCGGCGTCGTGGTCTTCGAGGGTGACGATCGCCCAGGGGCTGCCCTGCTTGGTGATCTTGCGCTGCAGACCGGAGACGATGCCGCTGACGCGGACGGGCGCGTCCTGCCGCCCGGAGGACTGCAGCTCGGCGATGGTGGTGTCGCGGTTGGCGTCCAGGACGTGTTCGGCTCCGTCGAGCGGATGGCTGCTGACGTACAGGCCGAGCATTTCGCGTTCGAAGGCGAGCATGGTGGCGCGGTCCCATTCGCCCTGCGGGATCGCGGTCGAGAACGCGCTGCTCCGGCCGGGCTCGCCGAACAGCGAGTCCTGGCCGTGGGCCTCGTTGCGCTTGAGGTCGACGACCGCGTCGACGGCCTGCTCGTGCACCGCCACCAGGGCCTGGCGGTGATGGCCGAGGCTGTCGAAGGCGCCGGCCTTGGCCAGGGACTCGATGACGCGCTTGTTGCAGACGATGGCGGGGACCTTGGTGAGAAAGTCGTTGAAGTCGGTGTAGGGCCCCTTGGTCTCCCGGGCGGTGACGATCGCGTCCACCACGCCCGTTCCCACGTTGCGGACGGCTCCCAGGCCGAAGCGGATGTCGGCGACGACCGCGGCGAAGTCCTGCCGGCTGGCGTTGACGTCCGGGGGCAGCACCTTGATGCCCGTGCGGCGGCAGTCGGCCAGGTAGACGGCCATCTTGTCCTTGTCGTCGCCGACGGAGGTGAGCAGCGCGGCCAGGTATTCGCACGGGTGGTTGGCCTTGAGGTAGGCGGTCCAGTAGGAGACCATGCCGTAGCCGGCGGTGTGCGACTTGTTGAAGCCGTAGCCGCTGAACGGGACCAGGACGTCCCACACCGCCTTGACGGCCTCCTCGGAGAAGCCCCGCCCGCGCATGCCGGCCGAGAAGCGGTCCCATTCGGCGTCCAGGACCTCCTTCTTCTTCTTGCCCATGGCCCGGCGCAGCATGTCGGCGGCGCCGAGGGAGTAGCCGGCGAGCTGCTGGGCGATGGCCATCACCTGCTCCTGGAAGACCACCAGGTGGTAGGTGTCGCCGAGGATGGGTTCCAACGCCTCCTCCAGCTCGGGGTGGATCGGCTCGACCGGTTGCCTGCCGGTTTTGCGCAGCGCGTAGTTGGTGTGGGCGTTCATCTCCATCGGGCCTGGCCGGTACAGCGCGTTCACCGCGGCGATGTCGGTGAAGGTGGTCGGCTGCATCAGCTTCAGCAGCACCCGCATGCCGCCGCTGTCCAGTTGGAAGACGCCGAGCGTGTCGCCGCGCGCCAGCAGCTCGTACGTCGCGGCGTCGTCGAGCGGGATCTCCAGGATGTCGAGGTCGATGCCCTTGTTGGCGCGGACGTTCGCGATGGCGTCGCCGATGACGGTGAGGTTGCGCAGGCCCAGGAAGTCCATCTTCAGCAGGCCCATCTCCTCGGCCTGGGTGAAGGGGAAGCCGGTGATGACAGGTCCGTTCGTCTTGGGCTTGACCAGGGGGATCACGTCGATGAGCGGCTCGCTGGAGAGGATCACGCCGGCGGCGTGGATGCCGGTTCCCCGGGTGAGGCCCTCGAGGCCGGTGGCGGCGTCGATCACCCTTTTGACGTCGGGGTCCTGCTCGTACATCTGGCGCAGCTCGGCGGCCTCGCCGTGGCGGGGATGGCCGGTGTCGTGGATGGCGGCCAGCGGGATCTCCTTGCCTGCGTCCGCCGCGGGGAAGGCCTTGGTGATGCGGTCGCCCAGGGCGTACGGCAGGCCCAGCACCCGGCAGGAGTCCTTGATGGCGGCTTTGGCCTTGATGGTGCCGAACGTGACGATCTGGCAGACCCGGGCGTCGCCGTATTTGCGGGTGACGTAGTCGATCATCTCGTCCCGTCGGCGGTCGTCGAAGTCGAGGTCGACGTCCGGCATGGAGATGCGTTCGGGGTTGAGGAAGCGTTCGAAGATCAGTTTGTGTTCGATGGGGTCCAGCTGGGTGATGCCCGTGCAATAGGCGACCATCGACCCGGTGGCCGAGCCGCGGCCGGGGCCCAATCCGATGCCGTGCTCGCGGGCGTACCGACAGATGTCGGCGACCACCAGGAAGTAGCCGGGGAATCCCATCATGTCGATGACCGACAGCTCGTAGTCGATCCGGTCCAGCACCTCCTGCGACGGCCGGCCGTCATAGCGGCGGCGCGCCCCCTCCAGGGTCTCCTTGCGCAACCAGCTCGACTCGCTCTCCCCTTCAGGTACGGGGAACCGCGGCGTCAGGTCCCGATGCGCGAACACCTCCTCGTAGTCGCCGACCCGCTCGGCGACCAGCAGCGTGTTGTCGCAGGCGCCCGGCACCTCGGCGTCCCACGTCGCGCGCATCTCCGCGGCGGACTTGACGTAGTAGCCGCTGCCGCTGAAGCGGAAGCGGTCGGTGTCGGCCAGCCGTTTGCCGGTGCCGACGCACAGCAACGCGTCGTGAGCCTGGGCCTGGCTCTCCGTGACGTAGTGGGAGTCGTTGGTGGCCAGCGGCGGCAGGTCGAGCTCCTTGCCGAGTCTCAGCAGGTCGTCGCGGACCCGGCGCTCGATGGCGAGGCCGTGGTCCATCAGCTCCAGGAAGTAGTTGTCCGGGCCGAAGATGTCGCGGTAGCGCGCGGCGGCCTCGACAGCCCGGTCGTACTGGCCGAGCCGGAGCCGGGTCTGGACCTCGCCGGAGGGGCAGCCGGTCGTGGCGATGATGCCCTGCCCGTGCTCGGCGAGCAGTTCATCGTCCATGCGCGGATATTTCTGGACGTGTCCTTCGATCCAGGCCCGGGACTGCAGCCGGAAGAGGTTACGCAGGCCCTGAGAGCCGGCCGCCCACATCGTCATGTGCGTGTACAGACCACGCCCGGAGACGTCCCCGCCCTCGCCGGTGTCGTCATCGGAGCGGCGCAACGAGAGGTCCCCGCTGTAGTACACCGGCTTGCGGTGATGCCTGGAGGCGGGGGCGACGTAAGCCTCGATGCCGATGATCGGCTTGATCCCCGTCTTGCGCGCCTTCTGATGGAACTCGTACGCCCCGTGCACGTTGCCGTGGTCGCTCATCGCCACGGCGGGCATGCCGAGCCGTGTCACCTCCTCCATCAGCAGGCCGACCTTGGCCGCGCCGTCGAGCATGCTGTACTCGGTGTGCACGTGGAGATGCACGAAGGATCCCATCCTCATCCACTCCCCCTGGTTGTAGGCTGCCGCAGAGACCCTGCATTCGACCCGAGAGGAAGCCGGGTTGTCCAACAACCGACACGCCGCCCCACCACAACCATCGGTGGTTGCACCAGTTGATCTGGATCTCGCGGCGGTCCGCGCCTTCGTCGCCGTCACCGACGAGCGCTACTTCAGCGAGGCCGCCGCCACGCTGGGCATCAGCCAGCAGGCCGTCTCCAAGCGCATCGCGAAACTGGAGGCCGGCCTCGGCGTGCGGCTGCTGTCCCGCACGCGCGTCGGGGCCGAGCCCACCCAGGACGGCCGGGCGTTCCTCAACCACGCGCGCGCCCTCGTCAGCCTTGCCGACCAAGCAGCCGAGCTGCTGCGCAACCGGCGCCGCACACTGCGCGTCGACGTCCTGGACACCCGGCTGGCGTCCATCGACGTGATCCGCGCCTTTCACCGGGTCAGCGCGGACGCCGAGATCGACATCACCACCTCCAACGGGCTCCGTTCCGCGCGCGCCGCGCTGGCGAACGGATCCGTGGACGCGGCCTTCGCACGGGCCTGCGGGCCGCTGGGCGACGAACTGGTGTCCACACCCGCCTACCTGGAGCAGGCGCACCTGCTGGTGGGCCGCGACCATCCCCTGGCAGCGCTGCCGCAGGTGGAGACGGCGCAGCTCGCGGGGATGACCATGTGGATGCCGGGCAACGCCGCCGGCAGCGAGTGGGCCGACTTCTGGAACCTCTTCGGCGCCGAGTTCGGCGTCCACATCGACGCCTCGGGCCCCGACTTCGGCTGGGAGTACTACGTCGAGGAGATCGCATCGGGTGAGCGCGCCGGGCTCGTCGGGGAGTGGTGCCATCTGCCCAGCCATGCGCGCACCGTGCAGATCCCGGTGGTTGACCCGATCCCCGTCTACCCCTGTTCACTGCTCCGCCGACGGCAGAACGATCACCCGTTGCTGACGCCGCTCGTCCGCTTCGTCAAGGACCGGTTCCGCCCGTTCGACCCGGGACGCCAATGGCTGCCCCTCGCCGATCGCGCCGACTTCGTCGGCACCGGTGCTTAGCCCGGTCCGTCAGGACGCTGTGATCACCGGCACTGTCGGTGTGCTCCGGGAGCACGATCCCCTCGACCTCGCTCGGCACAGGCTCGCACGCCGGCGGGCCCGCGTCGGGCGGGATGGTGCGGCCCTCGATGTCGTCGGCGGGGCTGGTCGGCCACGGCACCGCATCGGACGGCCCTGGCCAGGACGCCGCCGCTGCCGTCTGACCTCAATCCCAGTGGTGAAAGCCTTGGCCGGTCTTGCGTCCCAACTGTCCGTCGGCGACCTTGTCGCGCAGCAGTTGCGGGGGCGCGAACCGGTCCCCGAGCTTGGCGTGCAGGTATTCGGCGATCGCGAGGCGCACGTCGAGCCCGACCAGGTCGGTCGACCGCAGCGGCCCCATCGGGTGGCGGTAGCCGAGTTCCATCGCGTTGTCGATCGCTTCGGCGTCGGCGACGCCTTCTTCGAGCATGCGGATCGCTTCGAGGCCCAGCAGGACGCCGAGGCGGCTCGTGGCGAAGCCCGGCGAGTCCCGTACGACGACGTCGGTCTTGTCCAGGCCGCGCACCCAGGCACGGACGCGCTCGACGACGTCGGCGGCCGTCTCGGGCGCGGTGACGACCTCGACCAGCCTGGAGGCCGGGACGGGATTGAAGAAGTGCGTCCCGAGGAAGCGGGCCGGGCGCTGGAGAGCGGCGCCGAGTTCGGCGATGGACAACGAGCTGGTGTTGCTGGCCAGCACCGTCTGATCGCCGACCGCTCTCTCCGCGCGAGCCAGGACGTCCACCTTGAGCGCCGGCTCTTCCGGCACGGCTTCGACGACCAGCTCGGCGGACGGCGGCAACCCGGCGACGTCGTCGACGACGCGCACCCGCTCCAGTACGAGCTCCGGAGCATGGGGGAGCTTCCCCCGCTCGGCCGCCTTGGCCAGGCCGTCGGCCAGGCGCAGACGTGTCGCCGTGACGTCGCCGCTCTCCACCACGCACACGGTGGCACCCGCGACGGCGAAGACCTGTGCGATTCCGGCGCCCATCCGGCCACCGCCGATCACGCCGACCGTCGTGGGCATTCGCGCTGTCGTCACGTTCGTCTCCGTTCCAGGAACTCTGTCATGCGGTGGTGTTTGTCCTCGGTCTCGAACAGGACGGCCTGGGCCAGGTCGTCCGCCAACGGGTGTGCGCCGGGGGCGTCGAGGACCAGCTTGGTCAGCCGCAGCGCCGCGGGCGACCACCCGGTCATCCGGTCCAGCAGCCGATGCGCGGCATGGAGCAGCTCGCCGGTCGGGACGACCTCGGTGACGAGGCCGAACGCGAGGCAGGCTTCGGCGTCCAGTCGTCGGCCGGCCAGCAGGACCTGTTTGGCGACGGAGGTGCCGACCAGTTCGGCCAGCCGCCAGCAGGCGCCGGCTCCGGCGAGGATGCCCAGGCCGGGTTCGGGATTGGCGAACACGGTGGCCGGGGTGGCCAGCCTGAGGTCGCAGGCGTAGGCGAGCTCGGCGCCGCCGCCGATCGCGTAGCCGTCCACCGCGGCGACGGTGGGCATCGGAAGCCGGGCGATGCGGTCGAAGAGCCTGCTGTTGATGCCTTGCAGGGCTTCTTCCCGGCCGCGGGCGCGTAGTTCGGCGATGTCGGCGCCGGCGGCGAACACGCCACCCGCGCCGGTGAGCAGCAGGAGCCGGGGCCGGCGTTCGAGCAGGGCGCAGACGGCGTGCAGTTCCTCGACCATCGCCGCGTTGATCGCGTTGCGGGCGGCCGGACGGTTCAGCGTGACGACGACGCGGTCGTCGCGTTCGTCGACGGCGAGGGCGTTCATGCGTGGCCCTGCGCCGCGATGCCGCGGGCGATGAGGTCGTCGGGGTCCAGGCCGAGTTCTTCGAGCAACGCGCGGGTGTGCCGGCCGAGTGCGGGGACGTCGCCCATACGCGCTTCGACATCGGTGAACGTCACCGGCGGCAGGAGGGCGTCCACCTGGGCGTGCTCCGTGCCGATCGTGCGCCAGCGGTCGCGGGCGCGCAGCTGGGGGTGATCGACGACCTGGTCGACGTCCTTGAGCTGGGCGGCGGGGATGCCGGCCGCGGCGAGCCGGGCGTCCAACTCGGCCGTGGGCCGGCAGGACGTGCGGGCCGCGATCGCGGCGTCGCACTCGGCGCGGTTGCGCACCCGCAGGACGTTCGTGGCGAAACGCGGGTCGTCGGCGAGCTCGGGGGCGTCCAGGACGGAGGTGACGAGGGTTCGCCAGCCGGCGTCGTTCTGGACGCCGATCAGCATCTGGCCGTCGCGGGTGGGGAACGCGTCGTACGGGGCGATCGAGCTGTGGCTCAGCCCCATCCGCTCCGGCTGTGTCCCGGAGTACATCTGGGTGTAGAGGGCGTAGCCCATCCACTCGACGGTGGCTTCGAACATCGAGACTTCGATCGTCGCGCCCTCGCCGGTGCGTGCGCGGCGTAGCAGCGCCGCGAGCACGGCCTGCGCGCAGTACATGCCACTGGCGATGTCGGCGGTCGGGATGCCGGTCTTCACCGGGGTCTCCGGCGTGCCGGTGATCGCGATGAGCCCGGCCTCGGCCTGGATCAGCATGTCGTACGCCTTGCGCTGTTCCATCGGCCCGCCCGTACCGAACCCGGACAGGTTCACCACGACGAGCTCGGGCCGCCGGGAGCGGAGGTCGCCGAGGCCGAGGCGCTCCACGGCTCCAGGGGCGAGGTTCTGCAGGAAGACGTCGGCCTTCGCGACGAGCCGCCGGACCACGTCGCGTCCCTCGGGGGTCTTGAGGTCGACGGCGATCGACTCCTTGCCGCGGTTGAGCCAGACGAAGTGCGCGCCGGTGCCGTGTACGGCGTGGTCGTAGCGGCGGGCGAAGTCGCCGCCGTCGACGCGTTCGACCTTGATCACGCGCGCGCCGAGGTCGGCGAGGTTGCGGGTGGCCAGCGGTGCGGCGACGGCGTGCTCGATGGCGACGACGGTGAAGCCGTCGAGTGGGCGGGTCATGACCGCTTCCTTCTCTCGGCGCGTACGAGGCCGCCGCCGATGATGAGGCGCTGGATCTCGCTGGTGCCCTCGTACAGGCGCATCAGCCGGACGTCGCGGTAGATGCGCTCGACCGCGACGTCGCGCATGTAGCCGCTGCCGCCGTGGATCTGGACCGCCAGGTCGGCGGCCTTGCCCGCCATCTCGGTGCAGAACAGCTTCGCGGCCGAGGGTGCGATCCGGCGGTCCTCGCCGGTCACGTACAGCCGCGCGGCCTCGCGGGCGAGGGCGCGGCCGGCAAGGACGCCGGTCTGCTGGTCGGCGATCATGGCCTGTACGAGCTGGAAGTCCCCGATCGGCGTGCCGCCCTGGGTCGCGGTGGCCGCGTAGGCGACCGATTCGTCCAGTGCCCGCTGCGCGGCGCCGACGGCCAGGCCCGCCATGTGGATCCGGCCCCGGGCCAGCGACGTCATCGCCGCCTTGTACCCGGCTTCCTCGTCCCCGCCGACCAGCGCGTCCGGGCCTACGCGGACCTGCGAGAAGGTGACGTCCGCCGTACGCGAGCCCTCCTGCCCCATCTTGGCGTCCTTCGCGCCGACCTGGATGCCCGGCGCGTCGGCGGGCACGAGGAACACCGCGACGCCCGTACCGGAGTCCGACGCCGGCCGGGTGCGGGCGAACACCACGAACAGGCCGGCCTCGGTGGCGTTGGTGATGAACCGCTTGTCTCCGTCGATGACCCAGCCTTCGCCGTCCGGCGTGGCGGTGGTCCGCAGACCGGCCGGGTTGGAGCCGGCGCCGGGCTCGGTGAGCGCGAAAGAGGCGACGATCTCGCCGGAGGCGATGCCGGGCAGCCATCGGGCCTGCTGCTCGGCGGCGCCGAAGCCGACCAGGACCTGTCCGGCGATGCCGTTGTTCGTGCCGAACATCGACCGCAGCGACAGCGATGTGTATCCCAGCGCCATGGCGACCTCGACGTCCTGGACGAGGTCGAGACCGAGCCCGCCCCAGTCCTGCGGGATCGCGTACCCGAACAATCCCATCCGCGCGGCCTGCTCGCGCAGGTCGGCGGGGACGGCGTCGGTGTTCATGATCTCCAGCTCGCGCGGCATGACACGGGCGCGTACGAAGTCCTTGATCTGGGAGAGGACGTCCGCGAAGACGTCGTCGGGCACGTCGGGATTGCCGGTGTACATACGGACTACCGTTCCCCACCGATTGAGACCAGTCCAATACTTGATGAGTCCTGCTCTGATACCTTGAGCGCAAAAATCGCGGCGGGAAGGAGCCGGAGGTGGAGCTGCAGCAGCTGCGGTGCTTCCTGGCCGTGGCCGAGGAGCTGCATTTCGGCCGCGCCGCCGAACGACTGCACGTCGCGCAGCCGCCGTTGAGCCGCACGATCAAGCAGCTGGAGCGGGAACTGGGGACGCGGCTGTTCGATCGCAACACCCGATCGGTCAGCCTCACCGCGAGCGGGCATGCGCTTCTGGGGCCGGCCAAGGACGTCCTGACGGCTCTGCGGCGCGCGCAGGAGGCGGCGCGTTCCGCCGGTGACGGCGAGGTCGGGCTGGTCCGGATCGCGTTCGCCGGTGTGTCGACCCACCCGCTCGTGGCGCGACTGGCACGAGCGGTACGCTCACGGCGGCCCGGCATCGAACTGGAGCTGTCGAGCCAGAACTTCGCGCAGCCGGCGATGCGCAAGCTGGTCCAGGGTGAGACCGACATCGCCTTCGGCCGATGGGACGTGATCCCCGCCGATGTCGCCGCACGGGTGGTGATGCCGGACTCGCTGGTCGTCGCGCTCCCCGCCACCCATCGGCTCGCCGGCGCCGACCGGCTGGAGGCCGGGCAGCTCGCCGGGGAGCCCTTCGTCTCGCTGCCGCCGCACGACGGAGCCGTGCTGCCCGACCGGTTGCGGCGGCTCGCCCACGCCGCCGGTTTCGTTGCCGACATCGCGCAGGTCGCTCCCGACACCCAGACCGCGCTGGCGCTGGTCAGCGCGGAGGTGGGCTGCCACCTGACCCTGGCCTCGGTGGCACGGAACGTGACCGACCCGCACGTGGTGTTCGTCCCGCTCGACGCGCCGCACGACGTCGACCTGCGCGCGGCCTGGCGGCGTGACGACGGCCGACCGGCGCTGCGCGGCGTACTGACCGAGCTCTTCGAGCTTGAGGACGGTTCCGCATAGCCACGCGATGCGCCTGGTCCGTCACGGATGGGCCGTTCTCCTGGTCCGTGCGGCTTCAACGCGATCCCCTCAATGATCATCTCCAGACCGGCCTCGAAGATCTTGTCCTCGTCGACCTTGTACGGGGTCGATGACGGCTAGTGCGCCGAGGTCGTTGAGATGGGGCAGGTTCGGCCGGTAGCCGGCGGCCGGCAGCACCGCATCGACGGGGCCGGGACGGCCAGAGGGTCACCGGGCAGGAGCTCCGGTCAGTGGCCGGCGATGGCGGCCACAGAGTGAACGGGGTGCGCGAAGACCGTCTCCCGCGATCGTGCCCGACACAAACAGTTGATCAAGGTAACGTCCTCGGCGCGTGCCCACCCGCCGTACTCGCGGCCTTTGAGAGGAAACCGGCGTTCCTGGGCGTTCTGCGAACGTTCATGACCTCATCATGCCGTCGCCGCAGCGAAGGGCGGACGGGCCTCTAGCCTCGCCAAGGTCATTTCACACCTTTCAGAGCGGAACATCCCGTGCATTGTCGCCATGCCCTGGCAAGTCTGGCCTTCGTTTCCGTGCTCGCCGCTCCGGCCGCCGCCCACGCCTCGACGACCGGCGGCCCCGGCGTGCTGCCCCAAAAGACCCACTTCGACTTGCAAGCCCACCGCGGCGGCCTCGGCATGACGACCGAGGAGTCACTTGAGGGGTTCACCAAGGCCCTGCGCCTCGGGGTCAGCACCCTTGAGCTGGACACCCATGTGACCAAGGACCTGAAGGTGGTGGTCAACCACGACCGGCAGATCAGCGCCCAGAAGTGCCAGGACACCGCGCCCCTCACCCCTGGGGACCCGATGTTCCCCTACGTCGGCAAGTTCATCAAGGACCTGACCCTGGCCCAGATCAAGACCATGAACTGCGGGTACCGGCAGCTGCCCGGCTTCCCCGAACAGGAGGTGGTCGACGGCTTCCGGATGGTCGAGCTCAAGGACGTGCTGAACCTCGTCAGGGCTCGCCGGGCCAAGCAGGTCAAGCTGAACATCGAGACCAAGGTCGAAGCCGGCGCGCCGCAGCAGACCGCGCCGCGCGAGCTGTTCGTCCGCCGCGTGTTCGAGGAGATCCGCGCCTCGGGCATCGAGGACCAGATCACCATCCAGTCCTTCGACTGGGGCGCGTTGACGGAGATGCACCGGCTCGCGCCGGAATGGCCGCTGGTGGCCCTGACCAACTACGACTTCCTCCAGGTCGGCAAGCCGGGCGCTTCCCCCTGGCTCGGCGGGATCGACGCCGACGACTTCGGCGGCGACTTCGTCAGCGCCGCCGCCAGCATCCCGGGTGTCACCGCCCTGTCCCCGGTGTACGGCTTTCCCCAGAACGGCACGATCAGCGATCCCGCCTTCCGCTTCTACGTCACCGAGAAGATGGTGTCGGACGCGCACGAGCGCGGCCTGAAGGTCATCCCGTGGACGTGCGACGACCCGGCCACCATCGCGGCCCTCATCGACATGGGCATCGACGGCATCATCACCGACTACCCGGACCGGGTCCGGCAGATCATGGCCGAGCGCGGCATGCGCCTGCCCAAGCCCTACGCCAAGTAACCGTCGGCCGCCCTTCAGCGGTCTCTCAAGCACGTGGCTCGCCCGAGGCTTTGTCGGGCCGTCGTGCCGGTCCGCGGCCGGCGTGGAGAACCCCCGCCGGCCGCACCCTCACTCTCCGAATGTCCCGCCGCGGCGTCGATTTCGCAGTAGTTTCAGGAGGTAGGAGAGTCGCTGTCGTAGCGGTAGGACCCTCTTCCCTTGGAGAGCCGGCGTTGATCTGAGAATTCTCCGGTCGGCCGGCGAGGGCGTGGGGCGGGTCGAGGTCGGCCTGTCCCCGAGCTGCGGCCTTGGCGATCATCGCCTGCATCAGCTGCTCGAACACGCCGTCCAGCGCCCAGGAGCGGAGACGCGTTCGACGTACCGGTGCTGCGAGCCCACGGCGCGCTCATCGTGCATCACCGCACGGGTCACGAAGCCCGGCAAGGACCGACCCTCCGCCATCGAGTACAGGTTCGACGCGATGAGATCAGCCTGGTCGTCAGCCACCCTGAGCTCGGCCACCGCTTCCCAGGTCTCCTGGCACAGGTCGTCAAGGCGCACACGAATCGACATGGATCCTCTCTATCGGATCACTGCGCAGACCGTCATGCGAATATCACCGCGATCAGGCACGGATGTCGGACAGACTGACCTCCCCATTGCCGTACCAGCAGGCCGACGGTCACATGCGCCACAGACGGCTCGCCGGAGCCTTCCGCCGTTCGGCGAGAAGTCGCCCAGCATTCGCTTCCTCCCCATGCATGCCGTCACGCTCCTCTGCGAGCGTGACGAAGGGCCGCAGGTTCACCTGCTCCGCCCCACTTCGTGCGCAAGCTCATGGGCCACCCGAGAACGACGCACCAGGTATTCCAGATGAGAGGTATGTCCCATGTGCCGCACCCATGCACACTCCCACAGCGCACCGGAAGGAACGGCTGCGTTCGCCGACTTGTCCGTCTCAGAGACCGAACTGTCGCCCGCCGACCTCGGTCGGCGCCGCTTTCTGCTGAACAGTGGGCTGCTCGGCATCAGCAGTCTCGGCGTCACCGCTCTGGGAGGGCTGACCACGCGTCCCGCCGCCGCAACCAGCAGAGGCTCCCGCGCGCTCCACTGGCTGGCCGGCGACCATCACGTTCATACGCAGTACAGCTACGACGGCATGTACACCATTGAGCAGCAGGCTGCGGGCGCTCTCAAGCACGGCCTGGACTGGCTGGTCATCACCGACCACGGGCACGCCGCGCACGAGAAGTTCGCGGTCGAGTCCACTTATGCCGACATCGTCACCTCCCGGGCCAAGCACCCTGAGCTGCTGTTGTGGCAAGGGCTCGAATGGAACGTTCCTGGAGGCGAGCACGCCACGGTGTTCTTCGACGGTGCTCGCGATGAGATCCAACTGCTGCGCGCGTTCGAGCGGCTCTTCGACTCCAGGATCAACGGCACCGGCGCCGGCAGCCCGGCGAACGAGGCCAAGGCGCTGGAGGCGCTCGCCTGGCTCGAGACCGCGCTGCGCACGGGTTCGGCGAGTTCCGCGCTGTTCCTGATCAACCACGTGATGCGGCGTGGCAGGTACTCCCCGCGTGACCTGCGCACCTATCGCGACAAGGCGCCGAACATCGCAGTCGGCATGGAGGGCGCGCCGGGCGCCCAGAACGAGCCCAGGGCCCGCGGCGACTTCAACAACACCGCCGACGCCGACTCCTGGGCCGGCTGGCGGCCGGAACACTACCCGACGTACGGCGGATTCGACTCCATGACCGGAATCCTGGGCGGCATGTGGGACTCGATGCTCGCCGAGGGCAAGGGCTGGTGGATCACTGCCAACTCCGACGGCCACTTCTACAACGGTGACACGATCGTCGAGCCCTCCCGGCCTTCTGACTGGTACGACCAGCACGGTAGATACCCCGATCCCATCGACGGCGGCGTCCCGCTGCGGCACGCCGACTTCTGGCCCGGTCAGTTCAGCCGCACGGTTGTAGGGGCGACCTCACGCAGCTATGGCGCGGTCATGGAGGCGATCAAGGCTGGGCGATCCTGGGTGTCGATGGGCGGCCTCATCGACGGGCTGCACGTCGACGCGCACGCCCCCGGCAACGCCCCGGCCACGTTCGGCGGACGGCTGTCGGTGCGGCGCGGCGACGACGTCACCATCACCATTTCCGTCGATCTCGCCGGCCGTCCCAACGCCAATGAAGAGATCCCCCGGCTCGCCCGCCTGGATCTGATCCGCGGTGCGATCACCGGGCCGGCCGCCGACCCCGACGTCTTCACCGCCCCGGACGTGAGTGTGGTCGAGTCGTTCATGCCGAAGGGCAGGGGCCGGGTCGCCCAGTTCCACTACAAGTTCCGCGACGTGCGCGAGCCGTTCTACTTCCGGCTGCGTGGCACCGACGGCAGGCGCAGCGCTCCCGGCGGGATGGAGCCGGCGGCGGACACAGGCCGCAATGAGAACCCCTGGCACGACCTCTGGTGCTACACCAATCCCACCTTCGTGGAACTGACATAGAACGATTCGACGACACCCGCCCCACTCGAAACATGGTTTCGGGTGGGACGGGGATTCGCCGTGCGACCAGAGCGACAACGGCACCTGTCTCGCGCGCCCGGAACACGCCTTCACCGGCATCGCACCCGGCGCCTACGAGCCGCGTCGCCACCGTGAGCAGGCGGCGTACCCCGTGCCGGAGCGCCCGCGTCCGGAAGGGCCCGCTAGCATCGGGGTCCCCCGGTCCCGCCTCGCGGATGCCCCACTGCGACGGACGCCCGGCCGACCCGCCACGGAGCGCGCGTGCCCACGATCGACCCCCGACGTCTCCTCATCCTCCGTGCCTTCGTGCTGTCCGACTCTGTCACCGCGACCGCGGCGGCGCTGCACCTGACGCCGTCCGCGGTGTCGCAGCAGCTCGCGGCGCTCGAGCGCGAGGTCGGTCACGCGCTCGTCATACGCTCGGGGCGCAAGCTGGTGCTCACGCCGGCCGGGCGCATCCTCGCCGGGCACGCCGAGGAGATCAGCTCACGACTGAAGATCGCCGAGGCTGACCTGGCCGCGCACGCGGGCGGTGTCCTCGGTCAGCTCCGGATCGGCGCCTTCCCCACGGCGATCAGCTGGTTGGTGGCACCCGCCATCGTCGAGCTGCGCCGTCAGGCCCCGGGTGTCGACGTCACCGTCGTCGACGCGGAGGCACACATGAGCCACCGGATGCTGATGCGGGGCGACATCGACGTGACCGTCAGCATGGAGTACGAGTCCGACCCCGAGCGCGACTCCCCCGACATCGTGAAGTTCCCGCTCTACATCGAGCGGTTCAAGGTCGTCCTCCCCCAGGCGCACCCGCTGGCCGGCGAGGAGGGCATCGGGCTCACCCAGCTCACCGAGGAGGGCTGGATCATGCCCTCGCCCGGTAATCCGTGCCGCACGATGGTGCTGCAGGCGTGCGCGGAGCTCGGCTTCCACCCGCCGATCACCCACGTCTCGGACGACTACCGCGCCGCGCTGGCGCTGGTCGCCGCCGAGGCGGGGATCTGCCTGGCGCCGGAGTCCGCGCTCTACGCCCGCGACGCCGACTGGGTGACGATCCTGCCGACACGCGGCATCGCGCCGCTGCGCAAGGTGATCATGACGACGCGGCGCGACAACCAGGGCCACCCCGTCGTACGCGCGGGGCTGGAGGCGATGCGGGCCGCTGTGTCCGAGCCGGACTCGGAGGTCTACGGCCCGCTCGCGCGGTCCGACACCTTCAGCGTCGAGTGACGGCTCCGGCCGGCGGCGCGTTCTCGCGGAGGAAGGCGTCGACGTGCCGGTGGTACTCCTCCGGCTTGTCGCGGCGCACGCAGTGGTGTGCGCCCTCGATCACGACGACGTCGAAGCCGGGCGCGACGGCCGTGAGGCGCTCACGGGAGTGCTTGTCGACGATGACGTCGCCGGTGCCGGTGACGAGCAGCGCCGGTACGCCGGCCGGGCCGACCGTGATCTGCCGCGCGGTCGGCGTCCAGATCCGGCGCTTCTCGTGGACCCGCTGCTGCATGTAGTCGATGTCGACGGCCTTCATCGCCTCGGCGAGCGGGCGCAGTTCCTGCTCCGCCCAGTGGGGCTTGAGCTCGCGCTGCATGTCCATCAGTTCCTCGACCGACGCCGTGCCGGCGTAGTCGAAGGGGTCCTTGGTGGTCTGCTCGACGCTGAGCCACGGGTTGGGACCGGCCTCCGGCACCCACCACGGCGGGTCCTCCAGCACCACGCCGGCCACGAGGTGCGGGGCGTCGGCGGCGACGAAGGCGGCGATCCGCGCGCCCATGGAGTGTCCGACGACGAGCGTCCTGCGCCCGGTCTCGTCGAGCATGTCCTTGAGGATGTCGATCGCGTCCTGCACCATCACGTCGGTGGACGGAACGCCCTCGTGCTCGGGCAGGCGGCCGGGCGACTTCCCGTGGCCCCGCGCGTCCGGTGCCACGATGTGGTAGTCGCCGCCCCAGCGGTCGACGGCGTCGCCGTAGCACGCGCCGGACTCCACGGCGCCGTGGAGGATGAGAATGGCAGGCGCATCTGCTGCGTCCCGCCCATACTCTCGGACGAACAGGTCTGTTCCCACGTGTCCTCATTCACTGCTCTGTCGCACCGGCCCCCGGCCGGCTCACGACGGTTGTCGTTCAATGGATCATGGTCGTGATCGTGGCACGCCTCTTCGGCGTCGCGCAACGCTCCCGCCGGTCAGGTCAGGTCAGCAGCTCAGCCTCCGGTGTCGCCTCGACCAGCGCGCGTGTGCAGGGGTGCCGCGGGGAGCGGAAGATCTCGTCGGACGAGCCGGTCTCGACGATGCGGCCGCGCTGCATGACGGCGACACGGTCGCTGTAGAGCCGGATCACCGCCAGGTCGTGGCTGACGTGGAGGAACGAGATCCCCTGGTCGCGCTGCAGGTCGGCCAGCAGGTTGAGGATCTGGGCACGCACTGACACGTCGAGCGCCGAGGTCGGCTCGTCCGCGATGATCAGATCCGGCTTGAGGGCGAGCGCGCGTGCCACGGCGACGCGCTGGAGCTGCCCGCCGGACGCCTCGTGCGGGTAGCGCCCCAGGTAGTCGGCGCCGAGGCCGACCGACTCCAGCAGCGCGACCAGTTCGGCGGTCGACGTCGTCTCGCCGTGCGCGCGGAAGACGTTCTCCAGCGTCTGCCGCACGGTCTGCAGCGGGTTCAGCGACGCCAGCGGGTCCTGGAAGACCATGGCGACGTTGCGCCGCAGCCGCCGTAGTCCTCGCCGGCCGAGGCGGGCGACGTCCTGCCCGTCCGTACGGACGGTGCCGGACGTCGGCACCACCAGGCCGTTGGCCATCCGCGCCAGCGTGGACTTGCCCGAGCCGGACTCGCCGACCAGGCCGAGCGCCTCGCCCCGCTCGACATGGAGCGAGACGCCGTCCACGGCGAGGAAGCCCTTGCGGCCTCGGCCGAAGCCACCGGCGGTGCGGTACCGCTTGCTGACGTCGGTCATCTCCAGGATCGGCTCGCTCACCGGGCGACCTCCTGCGGTTCGGGGAGACGGTCGAGGTGGCAGGCCGCGAGGTGCACGCCGCCGCCCTCGCCGGCCGGGCGGACGGTGGGCAGCGGTACCTCCGCGACACAGCGTGCGCCGACCTGGTCGGCGAAGCCGCAGCGCGGCGCGAAGGCGCAACCCGGTCCGGCGTCGCGCAGCGACGTGGGCGTGCCGGGGATGGCGCGCAGCCGCGTCCGCTCCCCGCCGATGTCGAGCCGGGCGTCCAGCCGCGGCGTGGCCGCACGGAGACCGGCGGTGTACGGGTGGGCGGGCTGATCGAAGATGTCGCGGAGGCTGCCGTACTCGGCCTGGCGGCCGGCGTACAGCACGAGGACGTCGTCCGCCGCGCTCGCCACCACCCCGAAGTCGTGGGTGATCAGGAGCATCGCCATGCCGTACTCCTGCTGGAGCCCGCGGAGCAGGGCCAGGATCTGCGCCTGCACCGTCACGTCGAGCGCGGTGGTCGGCTCGTCGGCGATGAGCAGCGCCGGCCGGTTCACCAGGGCCATCGCGATCACCGCGCGTTGCCGCATGCCGCCCGAGAACTCGTGCGGGAAGCGGCGTACGGCCTCCGCGGGCTCGGGGATGCCGACCCGGTCGAGCATCTCGACCGCACGGGCCCGCGCGGCGCGACGGGTGACCGACGGGTCGTGCAGGCGGACCGCCTGGGCGATGTGCGCGCCGATGTCGAGGTACGGGCTGAGCGCGGACATCGAGTCCTGGAACACCATGGCCACGTCGGAGCCGCGGGCCCGGCGCAGCTCGCGCTCGTCGGCGGAGAGCATCTCCCGCCCGGCGACGACGATCCGGCCCCGGGCGCTCGCCCCGCGCGGCAGGAGCCGCATGATCGCCCGGCCGGTGATCGTCTTGCCCGACCCCGACTCGCCGACCACGGCGAGCGTGCGGCCGCCGTCCAGCCTCACGGAGAGGTCCCGCACGACATCGGCGGTGACGCCGCCGCCGGTGAACGAGACGCACAGGTCCTCGACCTGGAGTACGGGGTCAGGCACGGCGGATCCTCGGGTCGAGAAGCGGCATCAGCAGGTCGGCGATCAGATTGCCGACGATGATGAGGAAGGCGGAGAAGAGCGTCACCCCGACGACGATGCTCAGGTCGGACTCGTTCACGCCGGACAACAGCAGGTCGCCGAGCCCGTGCAGGCTGAACACCTTCTCCGCGATCACCGAGCCGCCCAGGAGCGCGGTGACGTCGAGCGCGAACATCGCCACGACCGGCACCATCACGCCGCGGACGGCGTGCCGGTTCACCCGCCGGGCCGACGCGCCACGCGCGGTCATCGCGACGAGGTGGTCGGCCGAGAGTTCGTTGAGCAGCTGGGTGCGGGTGACCCGGATGTAGCCGGCGGCGAGGATGAACGACAGCACCATCCACGGGCCGATCAGGTGCCAGGCCCAATCCGCCGGTGACTCCGAGAACGGCACGAAGCCGGAGTACGGCAGCGCGTTGAGCATGAAGCCGAAGACCTGGACGACGAGCAGACCGACGAGGAAGGTCGGGACCGACAACCCGAACATCGCGAAACCGATCGAGAACCGGTCGACGATCCCGCCCTTGCGTATCGCCGACAACGCGCCGAGGCCGATGCCCACGACGAGGCACAGGACGGCCGCGCCCAACGCGAGCGACAACGTGACGGGCAGCCGCTCGGCGATGAGCGTCGTGACGTCGCTGCGGTTCGGGAACGAGTAGCCGAAGCAGGGCGCCTGGCAGTGGACCTGCTGGGTGCCCTCGCCGTACGTACGACCGGCGAAGAGGCCCTTCACGAACTCGGCGTACTGCCACACCGGGCTCTGGTCGGTCTGCATGTAGGCGCTGACCTTGGCCCGGGTCTCGGGCGGGCACGGCTTGCCGCACATGGCGCGGGCCGGGTCCTTCGAGGCCCCGAAGAACAGGGCTATCGTCACGAAGGCGATCGCGAGGAGCATGAACACCGCGGTGGCCATGCGGCGGGCAATGTAGACGATCATGCAGCATCCTCCATGCGCACGTCGAGGACGTCGCGCAGCGCGTCACCGGCGAGCGTGGCGCCGAAAACGATCAGGAACACCACGGCGCCCGGGAAGAGCATGTACCAGACGTCCGCGCCGCTGTAGATCCACGGCAGCGAGTCCGAAAGCAGTTTGCCGAGGTCGGGAACGTCGCCACGCAGGCCGACGCCGAGGAACGACAGTCCCGCGACCACGCTGACGTTGCCGGGCAGTGACATCGCGAACAGGACGACGACCAGGCCGAAGAGGTGCGGCATCATCTCCCTGCGGATGATCTGCCAGGGCGCGGCCCCGCTCGCGCGCGCCGCCTCGACGAAGGCGCGGGCGTTGACGGCGCCGGCCTGGGCGCCGATGATCCGGGCCGGGACGGTCCAGCCGAAGAAGGCCAGCACCAGCACGAGGACCAGGCCCCGCGGCATCTCCGGCGGCACGATCGCCATGATCGCGATGACGAACATCAGGCCCGGGAAGCCGAACATGAAGTCGATCACCCGCCCCGCGACGGCGTTGAGCCAGCCGCCGAAGTACCCGATCGCCGTACCGAGGACGGCGGCGAAGGCGATCGACAGGATGCTCGCCCCGAAGGCGATGAACAGCGACGAGCGGATGCCGTAGACGATCTGGGCGAACAGGTCGACACCCGTCACCGGGACGACACCGAGCCAGTGGTCGGCGCTGACGCCACCGAAGGCGCCCAGCGGACGGCCGCCGTCCGGGTCGAGCACGTCGGTGTGCAGGGTGTTCGGGTCCTGCCCCTCCATCCACACGAGCAGCGGGGCACAGAGCCCCGCGACGAGCGGCACGACCAGCATGACCAGGCCGGCGACGCCGGACCGCTTCCGGAGGAAGCGGCCGAGGACCGAGGTGCCCCGGCCCTCCGCCTGCTGGATCTCAGCGATCGACACCGACGACCAACTCGTTCGCGAACGGCGGGTAGGCGGGGATGAAGTAGTTCATGATCTTCGAGCCGGCCAGGGCCTGCGTGCGCTGCACGAGGATCGGCACGACCGGGGCGTCCTCCATGATCTGCCTGTCGATCGCGGCCCACATCTTGGCGGCCTTGTCGAGGTCCGGCTCCGCGATCGCGGCGTCGATCGCGGCGTCCACCTTGGGGTCGGAGAACTTCGAGGCGTTTCCGCCGCCGTTGCCGATCTCGCTCGACGCGAACAGCGGCTGGATGGTGCTCATGCCGCTCGGGAAGTCCGCTCCCCAGCCGTTCGTCGTCATGTCGTAGTCGCCGTCGGCGGACGAGATGAGCTCGGACCAGGTGTTGGCGTCCAGGCCCTTGAGCTCGACCTTGACGCCGACCCGCGCCAGCGAGTTCTTGATGCTCTGGGCTTCCTTCTCCTCGATCGCGCTCACGTCGGTCGGATAGGTCAGCGTGAGCTTCAGGTCGGAGACGCCGGCGGCGGCGAGCAGTTCCTTCGCCTTGCCGACGTCGCCGGTGTCACCGCCGTCGTACAGGTTGTACTCGGTGTAGCCGGGGATGCCGGGCGTCATGATGGTCGAGGCGATCTGGCCGCCGAACTTCGGGCCGCCGTACACGCTCTGCACCTCGGCCTTGTTGACCGCGTAGTTGATCGCCTGCCGTACGCGGACGTCGGACAGGCCCGGGCGCTTGACGTTCATGGCGAGGTAGCGGAAGTAGCCCGAGGGGCTGTTGGCCATGCGGTCGGAGATCGACGGGTCGGACTGGATCCGCTGGAACTGCGACGGCGAGATGAGCGCGTTGCTGATCGCGGTCTGGTCCTCGCCCTTGTCGTCGATGAGGCGCTGCACGATCGTGTCGTTGTTCAGGCCCATGTCAAGGACGATCTTGTCCGGGCCGGCGAACCGTACCTGGTCGCTGTCGGCCGTCCAGTTCGGGTTGCGGTCCAGCACCGCCTGCGCCCCCTTGCGGAAGCTCGTCACCTGGTACGGGCCGCTGGCGACCGGGTGCTCGCCGTATGTCTCCGGCTTGGTGTCGGCGGCGGCCGGCACCGGCGCGAAGGCCGGCATGCTGACGATCCACGGCCAGTTGCCGAACGGACGCTTCAGCCGGAAGACAATCTTGTGGTCACCGGCGACCTCGATGGAGTCGAGCTCCTTGCCGTCGTACGGGCCGTCGTAGTCGGTGCCGCCGACCAGCAGCGTCTTGTGGTAGCCGAGGCCACCCTGGAACATCGGCGCGAACGACCGCTCGATGCCGTACTTCACGTCCTGGGCGGTGATGGGGCTGCCGTCGGAGAACTTCAAGCCCTCCTTCAACGTGAAGGTCCACGTCTTGCCGCCGTCGTCCGTCGTACCGGTGTCGGTGGCGAGGTCCGGGACGAGGACCGTGTCCTTGTCGGGGAGGGTCCGCCACGACGTCAGCCCGCGGTGCACCCACCGCAGCCGGCTGGTCGGCACCATCTGCGCGTTGGCGGTCTCGAAGGACTCGGTAGCGCGCCGCGAGAGGTAGTGCAGGGTCCCGCCCTTGGGCACGGACTCCAGCGGCGCCGCGTTCTTGCCCGTCGTCGGCTCTGTGGACTGCGAGGTGGACTGCGAGTTCGCGTTGCAGCCCGCCGTCACGAGGGCCAGGACGAGGGCGAGCCCTGCGGGCACCACTCTCCGGGATCGATTCGCCATAGATCGCGCTTCCTGTGAAGCGGCCCCGATCGGTCGGGTCCGCTGTGGATCTCAGGAAGGGAGTCTGTTGGCGAGCGAGAGCACGCGTCCATCGAGGAGTTCTGCACCGGATCTTTCAGATTTTCTGAAAGATCGCGGGGATCCGCGCGCGCGGCGTCAATGATAGTCCGGCAACCCCGGCGGCCGGAAGACCGCGGCGCACACCCACGGGACCCGGCATGGGGGCTCGCCGGTCGCCGGGCCAGTGAGCACTCCGAATCTCGGCGCCTGGGCTTCCGGCTCGCCGTAGAGGGAGGTCATCCAGATGTGGGTGAGGACCCCGACGAGGGTGTCCTCATCGTTGAAGGGGGCCACGTCGAGGGTGGCGAGATAGTGGAGGCGCTCCCCGAGCCAGGTCAGCGCCGCGCCCAGGGCGGCCGGATCCACGTCCGGCGCGGTGGCGCCACCGGCGGTGACGCGCTCGGTGGTGACGCGCTCGGTGGTGACAGCCGTGAAGCTCGCCATCTGGTCGTGCCAAGATCCTGACCGCGTTGCAGAAGCGGACGACGCCGCCGGGAAGATCGGCCGGACGGTGAGGGTGGTCTCCACGACCAGGATCCGGGCGCTGCATGGGGAGGTGTCGATCCAGGTGGGCCTGATGGCCATTGTCCGTAGCCACATCTTCTCGATGTGGCCTCGGAGGCGAGGTTCCCGTCGACGCCGCCGCTCCGGATCGCCGACCAAGCGCCGTCACGACGTCGAAGGCGTGGAAGACCGTCCACGCCACCGCCCTCATCGGGGACCGTGCTCATCATGCAGGCCACCCTCGTCCAGCGGGCCGCGAGCCAAGCCCAGCCTGAAAGTCACCCGGGACCGCAGCATGCCGTGCGATTACCGAATCAATAATCCGCTAAGCATCAGGCAAAGTCATGGAGCAGGAGAGCTGGGTGAGCAGCTCCAATTGATCAAAATACAGGCGCAAACTCGCCATGAGCCCGTCTTCCACTGTGCAGACATAACAGCATCGCAACCGGATGGCGCGACCCGTCGCGGAAACCACCTGTCCGTCGGCCAGGACATACGGCCCCCTATGTGTGCCTACCATAAGGAGCTCGTCAACGGTTGTGGATTCACTTTCGAAGGACTCCATGATCACCGCCTGGACGTCGGGGAATGCCGCCCAGAACTCCTCCAGGTAGGAGGCCAGCTCGGCATGCCCCTGAGACACTCCTTCAGGGCTGATGGACACCCCAGTCGGGCTGAAGGTGCGAAGTAGCGCCTCCATGTCGTGAGCGTTGAATGCGGCCGTATATCGGTCACGTATCTCGCGGGCAACATTCATGGCACCAGATCCTCCCATCGCTCGATGCCCAACGTAACTACCGATATGCGGTCGACTTGCCAACGCTTGCTAAATCTGCTTACTCGACACGGTAGAATTCTCGGCGTTTCCGTCGGACGCGCTCCGGCATGTGGTCGCCTTCCTCATACCCGTCGTCGCCGCGCGGTGGCTGCTGCCGACGGTCAACGGGCCGCCCGAAGGGTTCCCCGCCACGCTGCCACGGGCGTTCCGGCTTGCCGCGATCGGCCCCCAGTCGGTCTTCTGGACGGCGTTCGGCATGCTGTTCGGCTGGGCGAGCGTTCTCCTTGATCAGGAGTTGCACCGTTGTTCTCACACTCCCGAAATGTCCTCTCGCCGCGAAGGTTGAGCGATTCTCACCGAAGGTTGAGTCACCACCAGAAGTAGGCCGGAGCCAGTGACCGTATAGTCCCGGCGACGGGCATGAAGATGGTCAGGCCGGGCAGGACGCCGTTACGGCCCCTTGCCGTCATGACGAGTCAAGAGGTTGTGATGGTCATCATTTCGGGATGTCACTGCCGCCGAGGCGTGTCCCTCTGGGGCGTCGGCACAGTCCCTGTCACCCCCCTCGCACTGCAGGCACACCTGCCTCACTATCCCCGCGACGCGCCGTTGGTCGGCGGGCTGGTGCTCCTGACCGTCGTCACACTCTGTGCGATCGCCATCTCGCGGTTCCGGCGGAAATGAGGCGCGCGAAGGGCGTCGCCGCCACGCAGTCGGGCCGTCCTGGCTCAGCCGTCTGCCTCTTCGCTGAGCAGGCCGACGTCGTCGGCGCAGGAGGCGGCGGTCTCGAACGTCCGGGTGAAGGCACCCGCCTGCTCATTCCATCCCCGGGTCAGGATCGCGGCGTGGATCTCGTCTCGGACGCGTGTCCAGTCGGCGACCCGGGAGGCGGCCCCCAGCACCGGGGCCAGGGCGATCGCCCTGTCCAGTCCCACCCAGCACATCAGCTTGGAGTGCGTGAAGTGCCGGCTGGAGCCTCGGACCTCCCACAGACTCTGATCGGGCTCCTGCCGGCGGCGCGCGGCGGTCTCGGCCACTCCGATCAGCAGCGAGCGGGTGAGGGGGTCGAACGGGCCGATGTCCCGGTAGGTCTGGTGGGCGGCGTCGAGCAGTTCGCCGTACACGTCGAGCTGACGCTGACGCCAGGCGTCGTTGCCGACCCGTACGGGTGCGCTGTCCCGCCACCCCCGCAGATGCGATGGCCGCCGTTCACTCAGGTCGCGCTCGCCGCCGATGCCGTACATGATCTGCAGGTCCGGGCCCGCGTCGACCTGGGTCGCGCAAACGCGGGACAGGAAGGTGAAGAAAGCCGTTTCCTCCTCCTCGCAGGTGGCCGTGTTCAGGGCGTGCAGGGTGAAGCTGGCATCGCGCACCCATGTGTAGCGGTAGTCCCAGTTGCGCTCTCCGCCGATGCTTTCCGGCAGGGAAGTGGTGACCGCGGCCACCATGGCCCCCGTCGGGGCGTAGGTCATCGCGCGTAGAACCCGGCCGCTGTGGTTGACGTGCCGGCGCCAGGGCCCCTCGTAGTCGGCGTGACCGCGTGACCAGGAGCGCCATCCCGCGACGGTGTCGCGGATCCGGCGCGCGACGGCCCAGGAGGTACGGCGCGGCGGGTCGGGCGCCCAGGCCCGGCCGGCCTGCAGGGCCAGGCCGACGTTCTGTCCCGCGCGCAGGGTGAGAGCATCCAGGAGCACCAGGGTGCCCTCGCGCGTCCGGAACGTGGTCTCCAGCACAAGGGTGTCCTCGACGTACCGGCGAGTCACCTCGGCCGGACAGGCCGGCCGGATCGTCCAGCAGCCGGCCTCTTCGTCCAGCAGCCGGGCGAAGATCGCCAGGCTGTCGAAACGCGGCAGACACAGCCAGTCGACAGAGCCGTCGGACGTGACCAGCGCGGCGGACCGGCAGTCCGACAGCATCGCGTAGTCGCCGATCGGCCGGGCGCTCAACGGCCGAACCGCCCCGCAGCCAGGCGTCGCAACACGTAGAGCAGTGCTGAGGCAGCGAAGAGCACCAGGGTGACCAGAATCCATCGGTTGAGATAAGGGATGGTGCTCAAGCCGACCGCCGCCCTGTAGTTGGGCTCGGCGCCGCTCAGGATGAGTGGGAACCACACCAGCAGTAGCAGGCCGGAGAACGCGGTCGGCACGCGCAGGTAGTTGATCGGAGCCGGCCGCCGCCCCGTCGGCCGATGCCGAGGCCGAGCAGCCGTACGACCACGGCGGCGGGCACGTGCGGTGGAAGATCGGGCGGCGAGGTCGGCGGCGGAGTAAAGAGGGAACAGCACCAGATCATGGAGGATGACGGCCCCCACGAACCACACCAGAAAGCCCGGCCAGATCCCTGCTTCGACCACCCGGGTGGCGGCGTAGGCGGCGACCAGGAAACAGAGGGCGAGTGCGAGCAAGTGCCATGGAGGGGCGCCGTAGGTTCTGGCCCATCGGCTGCGGCCGTTCAAGATCGTTCCTGGGTGAAGTCGAGCTCGCGTACCCACTTCGTGTTGTGGACTCCGGGAGCGTTGGGGACGATGACCCGCGCCGGGTAGCCGTGGTCGAGGGACAGGTCGGCGCCGTTGACCCGTAGTGCCAGCAGCGAGCGCGGGTCGGCCACCTGCGCGGCGCTGAGCGAGGCCTGGCCGAAATAGCCCCCGCGTTGCAGAGACCTGGCGGTGACACCTGTCGAGCCGGTTCGGATCCCGATGAGGCGGCCGAGGTCGGCCAGCCGTACGCCGGTCCAGGTCTGGACGGTCGACCAGCCCTCCACACAGGCGATCGGCAAGGCGTAGGTGTACAGCGGCATCGCCAGCAGGTCCGCGCGGGAGAGTTCCAGCCGGTTCGGTCCCGTGAGTGTCAGCCTCCAGAGCTCGCCTGTCTGGGCCGGTGTGACGCCGAGGCTCGCCGCCGTCTTGTTGACCTGGAAGTCGTTAGGGCCAGTACCGTAGAAGCGCCCATGAGGAGCGAGCAGCGCGGTACGGCGCAACGGCCCGTCGACGCACTGGCCGACAGACAGGCCGAACATGACCAGCGAGCCGCCGCCGGCGAAGGCCAGCAGGCCGCGCCTGGACATCGTGGGAGGCGCCGGGTCGGCGGCGACCAGGCCATCAGGGTCCGGCGGCTCCGGGCGGGTGTCCCCCACAGAAGTACGCAGGTAGTCGCGCAGACCGTACGTCCGCAGCGTGTGGATGACGCGGGGCAGCTTGATGACGACGTGGACGACGAACGCGGCCAGGAAGATCCACGCGCCATAAAAGTGGGCCGGGTAGAAGGAGAACGGGAAGACGTAGAAGAGCTGGACGTTGAGAATCCCGGTCACGAACTGGAATACCGCACCCCCGACCAGGAGCAGCAGGCCGGCCCGCTCGGCGGCCTCCGCCACGGAGCGGGCGGGCGGCCAGGAGAACAGCTTGGGGATGACCGACCACAGCTTGGCCAGCAGTATCGGCACCAGTGTCAGCCCGCCGATGACGTGCGCGCCCTGGGTGACCCGGTACAACCAGACCGGGTCCGTGGGCCAGTCGAACAGGTAGAAGCCCAGCAGCCCCCTGCCGGGGGTCGTGTCGTTGCCCGGTAGTCTCGGCTCGTAGGCGGCGTACGACATCAGCCCGGTGATCGCGACGATGGTGATCCCAGCTAGCAGGATCAATCCGAGCACCGAGGTCAGCCAGGGACCGCGTAGCGGGCTGCGCCAAAATTCTGGCCGGAACGGCCCGGGCGGCCGGCTCCACCTCCTGAGGCGCGCGGCCAGGCGGCTCTTCTTGTCGGGCTTGACTTCACGATCGCGCCCATGCGATGAATCCGGCACCGAGCCCCCTGAAATCCAATGTCGGCTGTCGGTCTCCTCACCGAAAACGGTCCTTCCAAAGCCACGTCCCGGCACCCATTCGGCAATGTCCGGCCGCTCTTCGCAGTCTCAGGGAGTTGTACGCGCTGCCGTTTGGAGAGCGGACCGCGCGTGCGACGAATCCGGCGGTCACCATCAGCGCGGCGAGGGCGTAGGCGATGGTCCCGAAGCCGGCGCCGGTGCCCATGTAGGCCGCGCCACTCGCCAGCGGGACGCCGAGCCACTCCCACCGACCGTCGAGGGCGACCAGCGCGACGATCAGTACGGCGTACCAGGAATAGCCGGGCGTGAACACGAGGAACCCCACCCCGGTCACCGACAGCGCGCCCTGCCACGGCCGGTCCGCGTCACCGTGGCGCAGGACGTGGAAGATCACGATCCCGACGATGACCAGGGCCGCGGCCAACGCCCACGAGCCGGGAAGGACCAGTCGCAGCAATGCGTACCGGCCCCTGCGGCCGGCATCGTCGTAACCCTCCTCGGTCAGGTACCCGAAGAGGTATCCGAGTACCGAGCCGCGCGAGGCGAGCGCGTACGGCAGATAGGCGAGCGCCACGACGAGAGCGGCGGGGCCGAGGACGGCCAGAGCGTCGAGCATCCGGCGCGCCGGTGTCCTTCCGTCTGCCGCGAGAACCCCGGATAGTGCGCCGGGGACGGTGACGGCGGGCAGCAGCTTGACCGCGGTCGCCGCGCCGAGCAGTGCACCGCCGAGGCCCCTGTGCCGGTTCACCGTGCTCAGGGCGATGACGGCGAGCAGGACACCGAGCCCGTCGACGTGGGCGTTGTTCACCAGTTCGAGCGGGACGGCGGGACACCATGCGTAACAGGCGGTGTACGCCGCGGCATTGCCCCGGGTGCCGGCCCGCCGGCAGAGCGCGATCAGCAGCACGGCCGAGGTCGCGAACGCCAGCAGCGCACCGGCGATCTGCACCGGCTTGTGCCGTGCCCCTTCGGGAGAGAGTCCGTGCACCAGGAGGAAGTACGCCTCCGCCAGCGGCGGATAGATGGTGTGCACGCCGGGGCGGTTGATCCGCGTGCACGACGCGACCGTGTCCCCGGAGGGGATCGGGTAACGATCGGGCCCCTCGCAGCCGTCGCCGCGGGGGAAGAGCCAGTGATCGCGCAGCCGCGCAAGTGCCGCCTCGGCCGGTGCGTGGTCGTAGGGCGAGACACCTGCGGCCTGAACCCGTCCGTCCCAGACGTAGCGGTAGGAATCGGTGCTGGTGGCGGGCGGCGAGAGGAGGCCGGTGGCGGTCACGGCGATCCCACCGGCGACCAGCAGGCACATCGCCTGGCGTGTGGGCAGCCCGCGCACGGCCCATAGGGCCGCACAGAAGAACGCCCAGGCGAGCGCGTACGGCCAGAACAAGCCGCGGCGGTCCGCGGGAACGGCGTCCTGACCGATCGCCCACGCGAGCGTCCCAGCCAGGGCGACCAGCAGGAGGGCCGTTCCCGCCGTGCGGCGGATCACGCCGGGCAGGCCAGGGGTGCGGTGGCGAACTCCTTCATGCCTTCGTCGAACCCGATCCGGGCGTGGAAGCCGAGTTCCGCGTTCGCCTTGTGCGGAGCCGCCACGATGTGGCGGACGTCGCCCAACCGGTACTTCCCCGTCGTCACCGGCTCCGGCCCGCCACACTGACCGGCCAGTGCCGCCGCCATGTCGCCGATGCTGCGCGGCTCCCCACTGGCGATGTTGTACGCGGCCAACAGGCCGGGCCGGCCGCCGGAGAGCGCGGCGACGTTCGCGCGGGCGACGTCGTGGACGTGGACGAAGTCCCGCAACTGCCTGCCGTCCTCGAACACCTCGGGCGCTCGACCGGCCTCCAGCGCGGATCTGAAGATCGCCGCCACCCCCGAGTACGGCGTGTCCCGTGGCATCCTCGGCCCGTACACGTTGTGGTACCGCAAAGCGACGACCGTGCCGCCGGTCTCGCGTGCCCAGTTGGCGGCCAGATGCTCCTGTGCCAGCTTGCTGGTGGCGTACGCGTTGCGGGGATCCGTCGGCGCGTTCTCGTCGATGGCGGCGTGGACCATCTCCGAGTCGCACCGAGGGCAACGAGGTTCGAAGTGGCCGCGTGCCAGAGCGGCGGCGGCACGCGGTGCGGGCCGTACCCGGCCGTGACCAGGACAGTCGTAGGCGCCCTCGCCGTAGACCACCATCGAGGAGGCCAGCACCAGCCGCCCGATCCCATGCCGGGCCATCGCCGCGAGCAGCACTGCCGTGCCGTACACGTTGACCGAGGCGTAGTCCGGAAGGTCGGCCACGTTCACGCCGAGCCCGACCTTGGCCGCTTGGTGCACGACGACGTCGACCCCTGCCATCGACCGGTCGAGCGCGACGGCGTCGCGCACATCTTCGCCGCTCCTGAGGTCGAGGCGGACCACCTCATGTCCGGCCGCTTCCAGTGCCTCCGTCACATGACTCCCGATGAATCCGGCCGCGCCGGTGACCAGTACCTTCGCCTCGCCGTCGATCACGACAACACCGCCGTTCCGGCGAGCGCGGCGGCGAAGCGGGAGCGGGGAGCCAGCGCCGCCACCTCGATCGCGTCCGCCATGGTGTCCACATCGGTCAGGCAGGGCAGGCAGGCGACGCTCATCCCGGCCTCGGTCAGTCTGTTCAACTGGATCTCTCCTGTGGTCGGCTCGGACATCGGCACGCCGAGCAGCAGATCGGGATCGGGTGCGCGCAGCCCGAGCAGCCAGAACCCGCCGTCGGTCGCGGGTCCGAACACCGCGTCGTGGGCGCCGAGCAACGACAGGGCGCCGGCCAGCAGACCGGCGGTCACCTGCGGGGTATCCATGCCGATGAGCACGATCGGGGTGGGCGAGAGCCGGTGGGCGTCGTCGAACGCGGCGGCGAGCCTCTCGTCCAGGCCGTCCCCGCGCTGCGGGACGATGGTGAACCCGGGCGGCAGCCACGCTCCGGGAGCCCCGTCGAGAGCGATCACGCGGCGGCCCGCCGGGACCCGGGTGACCGTCCGCAACGTGTCCTCCAAAGCGGCGCCCGCCAGCGTCGCGGCCTCACGCGGAGTGCAGGGCGGGGTCAGGCGCGTCTTCACCTTTCCCGGTACGGGCTCCTTGGCGATCACCAGGAGCTGCGCGCCACCGGCATGGTGCGGACTCACGTCATACCGCCCTGTCGGCCATGACCCGGCGCATGTCGCCGATCGTCCGGAGCGTGCCGCGCACCGTACCGGTCACCTTCGACCTCCCCGTACGGGCCAGATAGTCCACCTCGACCTCGGCGATCCGCCAGCCGGCCACACCGGCGCGCAGCACCATCTCCAGGGGGTAGCCGAACCGGCGGTCCACCAGCTCCAAGGCCAGCAGGGCGGCACGTCCGCACGCCCGCATCGGCCCCAGGTCGTGCAGGTCGGCACCGGTACGGCGGCGCAGCTTCCGAGCCAGCACGGCGTTGCCGAGCCGGGCGTGCACCGGCCAGGAGGCGCCCCGCCCAAGGACACGGCGGCCGAGCACCAGATCGGCCTCACCCGCCAGGACCGGCCCGGTGACGCGCGGCAACTGCCCGGGATCGAGGGACGCGTCGGCGTCCATGAAGCACACCACGTCAGCCGTCGCGGCCGTCAGCCCCGCGTGGCACGCGGCGCCGAATCCGGGCCGAGGCTCGGTCACCACCATCGCGCCGAACTCCACCGCGACCCTCGCGGATCCGTCGGTCGAACCGTTGTCGACCACGATCGGGCGGAAGCCGGGCGGCATCCGCCCGAGCACCCAGGGCAGGGCCGCCTCCTCATTCAGGCAGGGCAGGACCACGTCGATCTCCATGGGCCGACGCTAACGCGGCGACAGCGCCATTTCCCTTACGAAAGGATGACGTCGTTCCGAGAAATGACCGGCTCGGGTCCACGGAAATACAGTTTCATGGTCGTCCTCGCGGTTTGGACCGCTGAGCCCTTTGTTCCCGGCGGGACATGCGGCTTGTCCTGCTCCGTCATACTTGGCTTTTCGCTGAGGGCCTGATGGACGCACTTTTGCCAGGCTGTCATGTCCTTGCGCCCGTAAGAGCCTCGTAAGGATCGGCGCCGACTCGTCGGGGTAGTGTTTGCACATGATCATCGGTAGCCGCGCGAACATCGCCCACCACTAGGAAAAGCCGCGTGATCGGCACTCTCTACGAAGACTGCCTCAATGGCAGAGCCGTGGAAATCGAATATTCCGACGGCCTGATACAGCCGCTCCGCGCCGAGCGCTGGCTCCGGTACAACGAGGGCGACGAACACATTCTGGCCAGATGCGGCGGCCCCACTCTCGATGTCGGTTCGGGGCCCGGAAGACTGACCGTTGCGCTCGCCCGGATGGGGATTCCCGCCATGGGCATCGACATCGCGCCCTTGGCCGTGGAGCTGACCCGCCGCGCCGGCGGCCTGGCACTGCGCAGATGCGTCTTCCAACCCCTTCCAGGAACAGGGCGGTGGGCCGAGGTGCTCCTGGCCGACGGCAACATCGGCATCGGCGGCGACCCGGAGGTCCTCCTCCGGCGCCTGCGCGAGCTGGTCAGGCCAGGAGGCACGGTGATCGCCGAACTTTCGCCCCCGGGTTCACCCAGCGGGGTCCACACCGTACGGTTGCGCCAGGCCGGGCGTACGGGCGACTGGTTCACCTGGGCGACCGTGTCGATCGACGACATCGCCCCCCTTGCCCGGCGGTCCGGGTTCCCCACCGTCGAACGCTGGAACGCGGCGGGGCGATGGTTCGCCTCCCTCTCATGACCCGCCAGTGCCGCGGGCCCCAGTCGTCTGTCGAGATCTTGTTCCAATTCATGAAGGATCCCCAAGGCGACGTCACGACGCCGGCAACCCGCAGCGGTCAGTCCGACGAGGGTGCTGCGCGGAAATCCCGGCCCCGGCGTACTGGCCAGCAGGCCCTCTCCGAGAAGCTGCGTGACAGCGCGATGCATCGTGCGACGCGCAGGTGGCCCAAATCGTCCCACTCCGGGGAGTCGAAACCGAGCCGCCCGGGGACGCCGGTCGCCTCCATGTCGCGTCGAACGGCGAGCACCGCGCCGTCCAGCACCTGCTGCCCGGCCACCGCCCGTCACGTCCGCGTCGAGGACGGCAGCGGGCGGTGGGTCGTGGCCCGGTACGGTGCTCGGCCGCGAAGGCGGCGGCGTACGAACCCGGTGTGGCGCACCCTACCTGAACCCCCGGTGCGCGCGATCGTGCCGGAAGGCGTCGAGGCGGTCGAGGTCGAGCAGGCAGGAGGACAGCGGCGCGTCCGGGCAGGCGGTGAAGAAGCCGTCGGCGGCTTCGGGGCAGGGGTTGGCGAACCCGGTCACGCCCGCGCACGGCCGGCCCTGGTAGGCGGCCTCGTGATGCCAGTCGCTGACCGCGACGTACGTCATGAACTCGTACGCCCGCGCCACGCTCATGTGCCGCCACAGCGCGCGGGCGGGGCGGGGGCCGTCCCAGCGGGTGACGGAGAAGGCGGAGACCAGGACGACGTCGAGGTCGTCCTGTCCGGCCAGGGTCGCCGAGTACCACAGGTCGGCGCAGAGCAGCACGCGCAGGCGGCGTCCGGCCAGTTCGAACGCGCCCCCGGCCCTGCCCGGCACCACGCCCGAGCGGCGCTCGACGTCATAGGGGTGGACCTTGTCGTACTCGGCCACCAGCGCGCCGGACGGATCGATCACTGCACCCCGGTTGACCAGGCCCGCCTCGGTGCGGTCGTAGTGGGAACCGCCGGCGACCGTCGCGCCGGCGCCCGCGGCCAGGGCGGCGACCCGGGCCAGGTAGTCGGCGCGCGACAACGAGGACCCGGCCAGCTCGGGCAGGAGCAGCACGTCGCCGCGCACCGGCTCGCGCCCGGCCAGCTCCTCGATGGCGTCGAAGTTGGCGTGGCCGTCGGGAGACCAGATGGGGGGTTGAACCAAGAGGACGTTCACTCCTCCACTGTGGCTTATCCAGAGGAATGACGGTCATGTCCTGCGAGCGCAGCGGTTCCCGGCAGTGCCGCTGGCGCCGCGCGAGGAGGAGGTGCTCACCCATATCGCGCAAGGCTTCACCTACGACCAGATCGCCCGCCGGATGGGCATCAAGAAGTCCACGGTCGACACCCACGTCGAGCGGATCCGGCGCAAGCTGCAGGCCATAACCATGACGCCGGAGACCCGACGAATGTGACCACTCACGCTGTCACATCTCCGCCGCGCGCCGGGTCATGGAGGCGGGAACGGGCTCGGCCGCCGACACCTCGCGGAGCGTCCCTCGCGGGAGTCGTCACCTTCGCCGTGCCCGCGTCGTCATACAGGCGAAGACGAAACGCGAGCAAGTGGGTGTCCGTATATGGCAGCGACTGGGGCGTCTTCGAGGCTGTCCCGCCGGCCGCCGCCGCCCACGCGCAGGGATCGCCTGCCTCGGCAACCCCCTTTCACGAACCCGGAGGGAATCGTCCATGAAACTCACCGTCTTCGGCGCCAGTGGCGGCGTCGGCCGGCAGCTGCTCGACCAGGCTCTGGCCAAGGGGCACGACGTCACGGCCGTCGTACGGAGTCCGGCCAAGCTGGACGGCAACCCGGTCCGCGTCGTGCGTGCCGCCGACCTGGCCACGGCCGACGTCACGACGCTGCTGCCCGCCGTCGAAGGAGCCGATGCCGTCCTGTCGGCGCTCGGCCCGCCGAACAACGCCGCGGCCGGGGTGGCCTCCAAGGGCACCAAGGCGATCCTCGCGGCGATGCAGGTCGCCGGGACCCGTCGGCTGGTCGTGGTGAGCGCCGCCCCGGTGGGCACCACCCCCTCTCCCGGCCGACCCAACCCGCCCCGGCACGACCCCGGCGACGGGCCGTTCCTGCGCTACGTGGTCTATCCGATCGTCAAGGCCGCGCTCCGTCCGCAGTACCTCGACCTGGCCGTCATGGAGGACGACGTGCGCGACAGCGGCCTGGACTGGACGGTGCTCCGGCCGGTGCAACTGACCGACAAGCCGGTGACCGGCGCCTACCGGACGGCGGTGGGCCAGAACGTGCCGGGCGGCCGGTACGTCTCACGCGCCGACGTGGCCCACGCCATGCTCGCGGTGCTCGACCGGCCGGAAACGGTCGAGCAGGTCATCGGCATGGCGAACTGACCCTCTCCTCACCGATCACAAGGGAGAAATCGTGAATGAAGTTCCGATCACCCGTACCGAAACGCCGGTCGACGAGCCGATCACCATGATCAACGCCTTCACCGTCCCGGTGGAGGAGTCGGAGACGTTCCTGCCGCTGTGGATGGAGAACGCCGAGATCATGGCAAGACAGCCGGGATTCGTCCGGGCGCGGCTGCACCGATCGATGATCGACGACGCCGAGCTGCGTTTCGTCAACGTGGCTCACTGGGAGAGCGGGAGGCGGCTCGAAGAGGCGCTGGGCAGACCCGAATGGCAGGAGAGCGCGCGGCGCCTGCTCAATGATCCCGGCCTGCACATCACCGCGCGGCCCAGCGTCTACGAGGTCATCGTCGACCTCCAGCCCTCCCGCGACGGAAGCACCACGCCAGTGACGCGCTGAAGCCGGCATGGCCATGATCACGTGTCTGATCATGGCCATGCCGGATTCTCCTACCGAACGGTCGACGCCCGTCCCACCGGCGGGCCCGGCACCGCGCGGACGCTCCGGTCGTCGAGAGGGTGGAGAAGGTCCCGCCAGTCCGCCGGCCAGTTCGCCAGCGCCACGCCGATCATGATGATCAGGTGCAGCGGCGCCGACACCTCCTCGTACAAGGGGGCGACGTCGATGAGGTGGGTCGTCACCGCGCCGATCAGCACGAACACCAGCCCGGCCGCGCCGACGAACCTGACCCGCCGCCGCGGGACGAGCATCATCAGCCCGAAGACGAGCTCCAGGGCGCCGACCACGAACCGCATCCACGGCGGCCAGCCCCAGTCGACGAACTTCTCCGCGTAGGCCGGACCGAAGAAGGTCGGCCCGGGCCAGAACTTGGTGACGAAGCCGATGAAGAACGACGCGGCCAGATACCAGTAGAGGACTGTGGCGAGCCGTCGCGGCCAGGTACGTGCGGTCATGAGCCCTCCGTCGTGTTCGCCATGCGACTCAGCCCCACTTCTGGCCGGCGAGCTGCCGGGTGGTGACGTTGAGCCGGTTCGCCAGGTTCGTGACCGCGGCCATCAGGATGATCGCGGCCAGTCCCGCCTCGTCGTAATGCCGGGCCACCTCGTCCCAGATGTCGTCGGGGACCGGGTCGCTGCGGTCGGCGAGCCGGGTGGCGGCCTCGGTGAGAGCCAGCGCGGCCCGCTCGGCGTCGGTGAAGTACGGCGTCTCCCGCCAGGCGACGACCAGCCCCGTCCGCTCGTCGCTCTCGCCGCTCTTCCTGGCGCTACGGACCCCCGACTCCACGCAGGGGCCGCAACCGTTGATCTGGCTGGCGCGCAGGTGCACCAGCCCCAGCGTGGTCTCCGGCACGCCGCCCGTACGGGCGGCCTTGAAGAGCTCCTGGATGGGCGCCATCGCCGTCGGCAGGACGGCGGCGGGATTCTTCATCCGTGTCTGCATGTGTTTCTCCGCTTCATCGGCTGGACTTCCGCCCTGATGACTCGCCGCGAGGGGAGGTTGTGACAGCGCGCCGCCTGTCACATCTGCGCGGTCGTTTCCGTCATCTGTTACAGACAGCACGAGAGGGACGGCGTCATGGAGGAGAAGGACCTGCTGGCCGGTTGGTTCCAGCAGCATCGCGACCATCTGTGGGCGGTGGCCTACCGGCTGCTCGGCTCGGCGAGCGAGGCCGACGACGCGCTCCAGGAGGCATGGCTACGGCTCAGCCGCGCCGGCGTGGAGGACGTTCGGAACGTGCCGGGCTGGCTCACCACGATCGTCGCACGGGTGGCGCTGAGCATGCTGCGCGATCGCCGGACGCGCCGCGAGGAGCCGCTACGCGTCTCCGGTCCGGACCCGATGGCCGGCCTTCGCGGGACGGACGATCCGGAGCACGAGGTGGTCGTCGCCGATTCGGTCGGCCTGGCTCTGCTGGTGGTGCTCGACATGCTCGCGCCGGCGGAACGAATCGCGTTCGTCCTGCACGACATGTTCGCCGTGCCGTTCGACGAGATCGCCTTGATCGTGAACCGCTCGCCGGCCGCGGCCCGGCAACTGGCCAGCCGCGCCCGCCGGCGCGTACAGCACCCGGCGGCCCAGGAGGCCGGGACCGGCTCCGTCAGACAGCGGGAGATCGTCGCCGCCTTCCGGGCCGCGTCCCGTGACGGTGACTTCGCGGCCCTGCTCGCGCTGCTCGACCCCGACGTGGAGATCAGCGCGGACCGCACCGCCGTGCTCTCCGGCGCGTCGAGGCTGGTACGAGGGGCGGACGGCGTGGCCGAGACCTTCGCCGGCCGGGCTCAGGCCGCCGAGCTCGCGCTCATCGACGGGGCGCCGGGTCTGGTGTGGGCGCCCGGTGGACGGCCACGGATCGTCTTCGCCTTCACCATCGCGAACGACCGGATCACACACGTCGGCCTGCTCGCCGACCCCGAATACCTGGAGGACATCGAACTGGTGATGCTCGGTGGGTAGGCGTCCGGCCGGGCCACCGACCACGCGGTTCCCGGCGCGGGGCCGTCAGGCGAAGAACCGGGCCGGCGACCGGGACACCCTCCACCGACTCCCCCGTCATCTCGCCGCGGAGGCGGTGTTCCTGGCACCGCACGCTGGGTGCGGAACCTCGGGTCCAGCGTCCAGGAGGACGAGGGCCACCGGGCGAGGTCGAGCCCGCCGATGAGGTCCGTTTCCGGCCTCCGGCGAGCTGGGCGAGCCGGGCTGTGTTGTCTCGGTCACCTACAGTCGCGATGCTGGTGCCATGAGCAGTCGAGGCAGGGGCCGCTGGGTGGTGTCGCCGGTCGCGCTCGCGGTGGTGCCGGTCGGGATCGGGCTGGTGGGGAACCTGGCGACCGGCACCGTCGAGCTGAAGGCCTGGTGGTGGGCGCCGGCCACCTGGCTGTTGACCGGTGTGCTGGTCGTGGTCGCCGTCGCGGCGCAGGTCGTGCGGTCGCGCGCCGTGCCGCCGAGCCGGGAGGCGGCGATGCGCGGCGCCGTGGGGGAGTTGCGGCGGCGGGTGCGGGAGCAGTGGGAGCACGAGGCGGTGTTGCGGGGCGTCCGTCAGCCGGTGCCGTTGCGGGTGCGGTGGTCCTCGA
>NZ_JBFAOV010000037.1:0-90259 GCF_040675375.1 Nonomuraea sp. NPDC049607 | reverse complement strand
GTGCGGTTGCGAGGGTGTCCAGTTCGGTCGTCACAACCCGAGAATGGACATCCTCGCCCTATCTCCGCAGCTACGCCTTGGACTCATTCATCTAGCGGCTGCCGGAACAGGGGCGCATCGGTCTGACTCAACCGCCATACCAGGAGCTCATCGAGGCTGGCCGTAGCCAGGAAGGAGCCGTCCTGGCTGAACCCGACCTCATACACCCCCGGCGTGGCGAGGGCAGTGGCCTCCTTGCCGTCGGGCAGGTGCCACTGCCGGACCCGGCCGTCTTCGGCCAGTAGCAGGCGTTGTCCGTCCGGAGCAAGGAACAGTCGCCCTTCCTGACACTGGCGGGCCGAGAGTGTCGGTGCCCAAGATGTCGCCGTGCTCTCGCGGCCGTTGTCCAGGTTCCACAGCTGGATCGGTGCGCCGGGCACGCACAGCGCCATGATCTTGCCGTTCGCGCTGATCGTGGCGTCGGGAGCGCCGGATTCGAGGACCTCCCGCCCTTGGGCGCGCGCCATGGCCACCGGGCGGACATCTCCCCGTTCGTGCGGCCCAGACTTCTTTCGGGGAGTGCTCACCTGCAGCGTCTCCTGCCGGGTGGCAAGGTCCCACAGGCGGACGCGGTAGCGGGCGCCGTCCGCACGGTAGGTGATGACGTGATCTCCGCTCCGGGTGACCTCGACGCCCTGATCGGCGGCGTCCAACGGCGAGGGTTCTTGACGACCAGTGGTCATGTCCCACAGCGTCACGTTCCGCTTGTTTGATCGGCCATGCCGCAGAGGGAGCCAGCGGGCATCGCCCATACCCATCGCGGCGTCGGGCAGGCGCTCGGCGAGACCGGGAGCGGTGGAGATCGTCCGGTGGCTGTCCACATCCCAGCGCGTGACGCCGGAGGCGCCCGCACTGACGAGCGTGCGGCCGTCGGTGCTGAGCCAGCGCAGGGTGGCCAGGTCGGGGTCGGGGTCGGTGAAGGTGTCCTGCTGGGCCTGCCGGCTCGCGGTCAGCAACGCGCCGCGGGTCTCTGGTAGGTCGGCCAGGTGCCAGGCGGCCAGGCTGAGCTGCATGGCCAGGCGCGGGTCGGACTGGCGCAGGCTCTCGGCGGTGCCGATCATCTGGCGGGCATACGCCTCGCGCTGCCGCCTGCTGCTGACGGTGTTCTGCTGCCAGGCCAGCGACGCCGCCACCAGCGCGAGCGTTGCCACGACCGACAGGACCAAGGTACGCAGGCGGCTTCGGCGGCGTGCGCCGTGGTGGGCGGCTGAGCTGGCCTGCAGAAAGGTCCGCTCCTCGGGGGTGAGCGTGTCGAGGTGCTGGGTGAGGTGTTCGCGGGCGGTGGCCAGTTGCAGCCCGCGGTAGAGGGTTCCGGGGTCGCGGGCGTGGTCGTTCCAGGCGGTGGCCGCTTCGGTCAGGCGGCGGTGGACGCGCAGACGTTCGCGGTCTTCTTCCACCCAGGCGCGCAGGCGGGGCCAGGCGGTCAGCAGCGCCTCGTGGGCCAGGTCGGCGGTGTCGTCGTCCAGGGTGATCAGGCGCGCGGCGGCCAGTCGTTCGAGCAGGACGGGACCGGGGTCGTGCGGGTCGCCGGTGAGCAGTTCGGCGCGCCGTACCGGGCGGCGGGTGTCCAGCGCGCCCACCTCACCCGGCGTGACCAGGCGCAGCAGCAGCTCGCGCAACCGCGACCGCTCGACGGCGGCGAGGTCGGCGTAGAGGTTCTCGGCAGTGTGGGCGACGGCGCCGTGGATGCCGCCGGTGGCCTCGTAGTCGGCCAGGGTGAGCGCCTTGCCGTGGTGGCGGCGCCAGGTCTCCAGCAGGGCGTGCGACATCAGCGGCAGCCCGCCGGGCTCGCCCGCCACCTCCTCGATGACGGTGGCGGTCAGTTCACGCTGGACGATCAGCCCGGCGGCCGCCGCCGGTCTGGTGATCGCCTCACGCAGCTCCGCTCGGCTCATCGGGCCGACCGGGACCGTGGAGTCCCGGACGGCTTCCATCAATGCGGGATGGCGCGCGCAGTGGTCGAAGAAGTCCGCGCGGACGGCCAGGACCACCCGGCTGCCCCGATCTCCGGTGCCGGCGTTGACCAGGGCGTCGATGAAGGCACGCTGTTCGTCCGGGTCCTGGCACAGCGTGAACGTCTCCTCGAACTGGTCGACCACGATCACCCTCCCCGCGGCCGCCTCCGGCAGCGCCGCCCGCGGATGGGAGCCCGGTGTCACCACCCGCACCGTGCGCGGCCGCAGCTTCGGCACCAGCCCGGCGCGCAGCAGCGAGGACTTGCCGCAGCCTGACGGGCCCACCACCACGACCAGACGATGTGCCTCCACCAGCTCGGCCACCCGCTCGACCAGCGCGGTCCGGCCGAAGAAGTACGCCTGATCGGCGGTCTCGAACCTGGCCAGCCCCCGATACGGCGCCCTGGCCGCATCCCCGCCCGAGCCGGTGGCCACACGGACGGCGGCAAGGGCCTCCTCCCACCGGGTCCGCCACTGCTCGACGTCCCCGCCGCACGCCTGCACATAGGCCAGCGTGACCGGCAGGGTCGGCAACCGGTCTCCCGCGGCGGCCTGCGCCAGCGTGGCGGCCGAACACGGCACCCGCGCGGCCATCGCGCGATACGACAACCCGCCTGTCTCATGCCGGAGCTTGCGCAACTCCACTGCGAAGGCGGCTACCGGACCGTCCGCCGGATCGACCGGCCGTTCACGACGTCCCACACGATCCCCCATATCCCCGAATACGGGCAAACCAGCACAACGTACCCAGCCATGTGGAAGTGATCAAGTTTTGTCCAGGCGGCGAGTCGGGGTTCCAGACAATCCATCAGCCATCAAAACTGGGGCCCTGATGCCCCTGCTCGAGCGCACCTCCTTCACCGAATGACGAGAGGGAAATCGTGATCAAAAAGATGCCGATCCGACGTCTGACCGCAGGTCTGGGTAGTGCCGTCGTAACGCTGGCAGGCGTCGCTGTTCTGTTCACCACCGCTCCCGCAGGAGCCTCGACCAGCACAGCCGCCAGCCTGAGATACGCATGCAAGTACGACGGCAGCATCATTCGTAGTTCTCCCTCCATCCAGCTCAACACCGTCGTCGCGGAGTGCCGGGCGGGAACGACCCTCTTCCCGAACTGCTGGGTGCGTGGAGAATCCAGCGGAGGCGACAACCGCTGGTACACCTGGGCCAACAGGTCTCGCTACATCCACTTCAGCCAGGTCACCACCTCCGGGACCGGCGGTGGAATGGCTCAATGCAGCTAGTTCCCGGCGCAGCCGCTAGTGCCGGTGGACCCACGAGTAGGCGGCAAACCCGTTCAGGAAGCTGGTGTTGACCCGGAAGTCGGTCCCTTCCGACTCGGTCACGTACCAGGACGCGGACAGGTTGTGCCGTGACCGGGCCGAACAGGCCACGCCGGATCACGCACCCCTGTCCTGGGTGCCCTTCACATCCAGGCCGCTGACCCGATCCGGGCGTGTGGCGCGGACCGGGATGGCGAAAACGTGAGCGAGCGGGACACGACGTCCACAGTCGGGCCAAGCACGGTGAAGTCCGACCACTGGCCGACGTGCAACGCCCGACAGATGCAGAGCCATGAGATGTCCGTCCCGGCTCAGGCTGGAACAGCGGGACATGCGGCGGCCCCGCGTTGCGCACTGAATCCGTGCCCGCCCTGGGCATGGGCGGACATCACACATCAAGAGTGACGAGAGGTGACGACATAACCAAGACGACGCTCAACCTGGCCGCGATCGGGCTGCTGACCGCAGCCGGACTCGCCATGGCCGCCGGCCCCGCAGCCGCCAAGGAGGAACCCTGGCCCAGCTCGGGCGGGATCGCCCCCATGGGCAACGACTACTGGCCCCACAGCGGCGGGATCGCCCCGAAGGACGACTACTACCCCGGCAACGGCGGCTGAGGTCCGTGCTGGATTCCCGGCCCGGACCATGAGCAAGGCCAGGCTCGCGCCCTCACCGAGGGAGAGCGAGCCTGGCGCCCGCAGGTAGGAAGAGCCCCTGCCCTCCTCGCGTTTCGCAACCCGCCCACATGCTCCTCGGCTGCCGTGTCCGCCTGGGCGAGCGCCCACCTCACCGCCCGCACCTCTGCGCGGGGCGGCCCTGATGCCCGATGTGCCAGGTTCGGGGATCCCCCGACGACGTAGACCTGGCACCCATCGGGAACGGCCAGTGAGGATCGGCGTTCCGAAGGTTCGCAAGCCGCCTACGCGCCCGCCCGCGGGCGCATACCGTCAGGGGGCGTGACCAGCCTGCCTGCACCCCCGCACGCCTTCATCAAGCCGCTCGACCCAGTCGACCGGGTCAACGTCGTCACCGATCCCGGATGAGGCGCGGCGCATGGTTTCGGCGGTGCCGAAGCCGCACCGCCTGGCGATGACGTCGACGCCCTCCCGGCTGCTTTCCAGCGACATCCGGGCAGCTTCGACGCGAACGCGTTCTACATAACGGCCAGAGGCGTGCCCAGTTCGCGAGCGAAGAGTCGGTTGACGTGCCGGGGACTGATCGACAGCCGGTCGGCCATCGTCGAGACGGACAGATCGGCGGCCGGGTCGGCGGCGATGTCCACGAGCAGCTGGCGTAGCGCGTCGTCGCCAGGTGCCCGGGCACGGGACCACGTGCTGAACTGGGGCTGTGCGCCTGCCGATAACTACATCCGCCCAGGTCATGGCTCTGCAAGGGCTTCGCCTTGGTGTACGCGAGTTCCGGTCACCCGGGTGACGGAAACGGGTACGGCAGGATGATCCGCTGTGCTGCTTCGCTTGGCCTGTCTGACTGTCACGAACGCCTTCGCCGCGCTGCGGTTGCTGCCCATGAGCGATCGAGACAAGGACGTGGAGATTCTCGTTCTGCGTCACCAGATCACCGTCCTGCATCGGCAACTCGTCGCTGACACCCGAGTGCGATCCGTGCCCGAAGACAGGGCCCTTCTCGCCGCGCTCCTGACCTCACTGCCCCGCGAGTCCTTACACCGGCTACGGCTCCTCGTCCAGCCGGACACCGTCCTGCACTGGCACCGCGGCCTGATGAGACGTCGTCACGCCCGTACCTGCCAGCCCAGCGGCCCGGGCGCTCACCGAACCGAGCTGGGGCTACCGGCGGATCCACGGAGAGCTCACCACGCTCGGCATCAAAGGCGCACCGTCCACCGTCTGGGAAACCCTCAAAAGGGCAGGCCTCGACCCGGCACCCGAACGGGCCTCCACCACCTGGGCCGACTTCCTGCGCTCCCGAGCCGACGCCCTGCTGGCCTGCGACTTCATCGAGACCGTCACCAGACGCATCCGCGTGCTCGGCACCACCGCACATCCGAGCGCGAGCTGGGTCATCCAAGCGATCAGGAACTTGGTGATGGACCTGAACGATGTGGGCTGCCGGGCGCGCTTTCTGATCAGAGACAGGGATGGGAAGTTCCCTGCGCTCATGGACGAGGTCCTCGTCGAGGCCGGCATCAACATAGTGCTCACCGGCATTCGGATGCCGCGAATGAACTCCATCATGGAGCGATGGGTGCAGTCCTGCCGTCACGAACTGCTCGACCGCTGCCTCGTCTGGAACGAACGCCACCTACGGCACGCCCTGCGCGAGTACGAACACTTCTACAACCACCACCGAGCCCACCAAGCCCTGAACCAAGCCGCCCCGCTGCGTACCACCCCGGACCCGATCACAGACCTCGGACGAATCACCAACCTGACCAGACGTCGCATGCCGCTTGACCAGCATGGATGTAATTTTCGACAGGCGCAGTCCCCGGCGCGACCATCTGCCCCCATCTGAACACCGCCACCAACCCACCAACCCCGGCACGCTCCGCGAACATCTACGCCTCGCTGTATTCCTCACTGGCACCGCACGACCAGCAGGACTGCGCCAACTCGTCCTCCAGGCCCCCACACTGGTCATTGCCAGCGCCCTCGGCTTCCACGACAAAACCACCACCCGAGTCGCGGCTGACGCAGGCGGGAACCTGGAACCGCCACGCCCCGAATGACCACTCACAGTGAACGAGATCAGGGTGACCGGCTCGAATACAGACCACTTGATCAACGGCTTCTACCAGTCTCGACCCCGGTGGTGCCGCATCACCAGGGTCGGCAGATCCGGCTGGGCGACCCCGAGCACGCCCCCGCCCACGGCCGCGCCCTGGCCGCGGGGCCCGTGGCAGGGCCCCGTCCCGTCTGCCACCGTCCCCAAAGACGCCAAGGATCCTCTGAGCATCGGACTGCAGGCCCGCAGCCGCCTGCCGGCCGTAGCGCTGGACCGGGGACGTCCCCGTCTGGGCAAGCTGAGGAATCTCGCCGCCCGGCTGAAGGTGATCGGGTTGCCCGCGGAGGATTAGCCGTGACGCAGGAGCAGCACTCCGCACTTACGGTACTCGGCGGCGCTCAGGGCGGTCTCGTTGATGTCGGCGAGGGTGACCGCGGCGCCGGACTCGGCGAAGGCGCGGGCGGCTCGATCAAGACCGTGTGAAGTTTGTCCATCTTGGACGTAGGGTGGCCCGATGCCCGGATCCTTGCGTGCGGCCGTGCTGGCAGGAGTGTCGATCCTCCTCTGCGGCTGCTCGGCCACGCCGGCGGCGGCCCCACCGTCCCCGACCGCCCTGGCAAAGCCGACATCCACCCCCATCTGTGACGGCCAGCTGCCGCCCACGGGGCCGGAGAAGACCGCCTACACCGATCACATCGATGACTGGCAGCTCGCCAAGGCCGTCAAGGACGGGTTTCCCGACGACCTGGCGGTCAAGCGGGACGGGACGGTATGGGTGGTCGGCATGGCCGAGGTGCCGGTAAAGCCCCATCTGGACAAGGAGCAGGGGTGCCTGGTCACGACCGACACCGAGCGCCGGGGGAAGGTGTGGTGGTACGACGCGGGTACGTGGCATGTGGTCGCTCCGCCGCGGAGGTGCTCGGACCACCTGTCCAAGGTCGACGTGACCGAGGACGGCAGCCTGTGGGTGTACGGCAAGCGACTGGAGAAGAATGACCAGGTGTCCTGCGTGGCTCGATGGAACGGCAGCGGCTGGGAGGCGCGGACCGTCCGAACGGAGGACCCGGCCGAGGAGACCAAGGCGCTGACCGTCAGCGGCACCGATCCGTGGTTCATCGACTCCCGGGGGAGAACCGTCCGGCTGACCAAGGGGAAGCTCTCCGCTCACACACCGGTTGCGGAGGCTGACGTGCTCGCGCGAGGGCAGGGAGGCGCGCTCTGGGCGGCGGGAGTCCAGGGTGCACATCGCATCCAGCTCGCACGATGGGATCGCGGGCGGTGGCAGCGCGTTCCCGACCTGGCGCTGCCCCATCCGAAGGGAGAGCCGAGGGCCTGGCTCGCGTGCGACAACATGGTCGCGACCGGGCCTGATGACGTCTGGGTGGCCGCCTCCTGGACCTGGTACGCGAGCGACGAGTCGGAGCCCGGGCGGCAGGTCCTGGCCCATTGGAACGGCTCGGCCTGGTCATGGCACACGGGCAGGGTGGCACTGCCGGACAGACAGGCCGACCTCGCCCCGGATGGGCAGGGTGGCGTCTGGCTCACCTCCCTCGACGACACCGCCCTCGAACACGTCACCGGCCGGCGTCACGAGCCGATCAAGCTACCCGATACGGAGGAGGATTTCGGGCTGGGCATGCGGCTGTCCCAGCGTCCCGGCACCCACGAGGTCTGGGTGCTGAGCCAGGGGAACCTCTGGGTCACTCGGAGGGAAACTGGCTAGCGAACGGCTACTTGGCGGCCGAGGTTGCCCAGCGCCTGACCTTCGCCGTGCCGGTCGTCCAGCTCCGGGCGGCGTTCAGCGCGATGCCCGTGACAGTGAGCATGTCGCCGAGGTGTCGACGCCAGGCCCCATACACCTGGAAGCACTCCACCAGGGTGTGATGACGGCGCGGAGACGACCAGTCTGGTGGGCGTGGTGGCGGCGACCAGGTTTGAGGCGTTCAGTGTCGAACCAAGCCGGCGCGGCAGCTCGGTCGACGAACACCTCGGGCGTCTCCTGGCCGGGAAGCGCCCGCAGCCAAACGGGAGCCGCGTACGCCGCGGGTAGTACGCGAAAAGCCGGTCCAGCGCCACCTCCCGCCCATCGTCAAGGGGTCCCGGTAGCAATGGAGCAGAATCCAACGGTGTTGCTGCTGACCTGCGGGAACTCCTTGAGAAACACCATCGCGGGACGGCTGCCCCGGAGCCCGTCGATGCAGGTCAGGCGCATATCCGTTGGATCTTCCGCTCAGCGGGGCACGTGCTGACCACGGTCAATGAGCTGCGCGACCGCGGCATCACGGTGGTGTCGCTGCCGGAGAACGTCGATCTGGGCACCAAAGAGTGCCGGTTCATGTTGGGGTGCCGGTAAGAAGCGTGTCATGAGCCCCAAACGGCGTTGATCTTGCTGTGACTTGCCTGGTCAAGGCTGGGCGGTCATGAAACACCCCCGATGCCCACCCCACCCGTGAAGGTCACGGTTTACGACAACCTCCGCACACCGGGATCTGCGGATTCTGACCGCGATCGGCAACGGATCGGTTCAGTTGCACCCCGCTAAGGGCGGCGTCTGATGCGCGGGGAGAGAAACACGCCGACCTGCTCGCTGGCGCGGGTGGTCAGGGGCTGGCCGACGAGCAGGCCGGTGACGGGGTCCCACAACCGCACTGTTGTGTCCGTGCTGCTGGAGGGACTCTCCCCGCCGGGAGGCGCATGGCCGGCGTCGCGGACTTGCCTTTGGTTGGAGTAGGTGCGTCCTGCACCCCGGCCCATGCCGTAGACGTTCTGCGGCACGAACCTGACCGGGTCGGGCAGATGGAGGTCCCCGTGTTCGGGATGGGACAGCAGGGGCCCAGTGGTGGTTGTCGGGCAGGTCGCCCTTGCCGTCATACGGGGCGGTGGCCGCGATCGCGTACACCTCGCCGCCCAGGAGTCGGCCAGGACGGACCGCGGCCACCCTCGTCGCGGCGGCCGAGCCCAATGGGGGTGGCCGCCAGGTAAGACAGACGTGACATTTCATGCGGGCGGCGCTTCAATGGCTCGATTATGGACGATGCCGAAATGACGGCGGAGCGGGTGGTCTCGCCCGTCCTCGTCGGCCGGGACGCGGAGCTGCGGCGGCTGCGGGCGGCGGTGCGGCGTCCCCCGGCCGTCGTCATGATCGAGGGCGAGGCCGGCATCGGCAAGACGCGGCTGGTCAGCGAACTGGCCGCCGAGCTGCGTGACCGGCCGTCGCCCGTCGCCGAGCCGCCTGATCGGCCGCCGCTCGTCGGTGGGTGCCCGCAGATTCGGGAGCCGTTCCCGCTCGGGCCCGTCATCGAGGCGTTGCGCGGCGCGGCCGGGAGGTTGCCCGAGGGCGGCCTGTCGCCGGTGACCGGCGCGCTGCGCCCGCTGCTGCCCGAGCTCGCCGCCGTCCTCCCGGCCGAGCCCGGCCCGCTGGACGACCCCGCCGGGCTGCGGCATCGCGTGTTCCGCGGGCTCGCGGAGCTGCTCGCCGCGCTCGGCCGGGCCGTCCTGGTGCTGGAGGATCTGCACTGGGCCGACGAGCAGACGGTCGAGTTCCTCGGCTACCTGCTCGCCGACCCGCCGCCCGGGCTCGTCCTCGTGCTCACGTTCCGTGGTGAGGAGGCTGGTCCCGGGCTGCGGGCGCTCACCGCGCGGTTACGTCCTGAGCTCGCCCATGCCCACCTCGTGCTGGCCCCGCTGGACGCCGCCCGGACGAACGAGCTGACGGCCTCGATCCTGGGCACCGCGCAGGTGTCGGACGAGTTCGCCGCCTACCTGTGCGAGCGTACGTCGGGCCTGCCGTACGCCATCCAGGAGCTGGTCGCGCTGCTGCGGGCCCGCGGCGTCCTGGTCCAGCGCGGTACCAGGTGGGCGCGCAAGACGCTCGACGAGCTGGGCGTACCGGCCGGGGTGCGCGACTCCGTACTGGAACGGGTGCGCGGCCTGAGCGCGAACGCGCAGGCGGTGGCGGAGGCCGCGGCGGTGCTGCGGGTGGCCGTGCCGGTGCCCGATCTCGTGGCCACCTGCCGCGTACCGGAGCAGGACGCCCACGAGGGCCTGGACGAGCTCCTCGACCGCGGCCTGTTCGCCGAGCACGCCGGTACGGCGGGCTTCAGGCACGCGCTGGCCGTCCAGGCGGTGTACGGGAGCATCCCGCTGCCCAGACGCCAGGACCTGCATGTCCGCGCGGCCAAGGCGGTGGCGCGGCAGAATCCCACGCCGCTCGGCCAGATCGCCCACCACCACCGTCACGCAGGTCAGCACGACGCGTGGGTGGACGCCGCGGAGGAGGCGGCCGACCGGGCCGTGGCCCTCGCCAACGACGCGGAGGCCGAGCGCCTGCTGGAGGCGGTCCTTCGGCACGCGCCCCTCGCCCCGGAACGCGAGGGCAGGCTGGCGGCGAAACTGGGCTGGGCGGGCGGTTACGCGCTGGGCGCCGACGAGCTCATCGGCCTGCTGCGCGCCGCCGCCGCCCGCCAGCCGCCCGGACCGGTGCGCGGCGAGCTGAACTACCTCATCGGGCTGAAGCTGGAGGCCGGGGGCGCCGCGCCGGAGCTCATCCGCGGGGCCATGATCGAGGCGGTCGCCGATCTCGCCGACCGCCCGGTGCTGGCCGCGTACGCGATGGTGGGCCTGGGCATGCCGAGAACGCCCGGTGTCCCGCTCTCCGAGCACCTGCGCTGGCTCGACCGGGCGCTCGAACGGCTGCCCGTGATCGCGGAGCCCGAGCGGCGCATCTCCGTGCTCGGCAAGGTCGCCATGGTGCTGACCCTCGTCGGCGACCCGCGCGGGGCGAGCCTGACCGGGCAGGTCGTGGCGCGGACCGGCGGCCGTCCGACGAACCGGTGGGAGGTGGTGGCCTACGACTCGATCGGCGAGGTCGCCTGCCTGGCCGGACATCACGACACCGCGTACCGCCTGCTGGAGGCCGCGCTGGCCGAGGCGGCCGAGCACGACGTCACCGGCCTGATCGAGTCCAGGTGCCGGTTGAACCTGGCGACTCTGGCGTACTGCCGGGGTTCCTGGGACGGCGTGGCGGACGAGCTCGAAGCGTTGCGGGTGCGTTTCGCCGACCTGCCCAGTTTCCGCCTCACCGCGGACACCGTGTCCGGCTGCCTGGCTCTCGCGCGCGGGCGGGCCGACGCCGCGCGGCTCGACGACCTGGTGCGCGCGAACCTGGAGACGGGCGCGGCCGACGTGCTCGCGCTGCCGGTGAGCGCGCTGCTGCGGCTGGCCGTCGCACAGGACCGGGCCGGGGAGGCCGTGGCGCGTACCGGCGAGGCGTTCTCGTTGTGGGCGGCCAAGGGGTTGTGGCCGGTGGGTGTTCGGGCGGTTCCCGCGCTGGTCGAAGCCCTGGTGGGGCTCGGCAGGGTCGAGGAGGCCGGGGAGCTGGTGTCACGTCTCGAAGGCGAGCTCGCCGCGCTGGACGCGCCGCTCGCGCGGGCGGCGCTCGGCCATGCGCGGGGCTTCCTGTCCGCCGACGCCGTGCGCTTCATGGACGCGGCGGCGTCGTACGAACGGCTGGGGGCGCCGTACGAGGCGGCGCAGGCGCGCGAGCACGCGGCCGGGCTGCTGCTCACCGCCGGTGACGAGCGGGGGGCGTCGATGCTGGAGGCCGCCCTGCACGCGTACGGCGGGCTCGGCGCCGCCTGGGACCTCGACCGGGCGGGCCGGCTGAGCAGGCGCTGGGGCCTGCCCGTACCGGCCCGGCATCGCGGCGGCCCGCGCGGTTACGGGTCCGCGCTCTCCCCCAGGGAGGACGCGGTGGCCAGGCTGGCCGCCACCGGCCTGACCAACAAGGAGATCGCCAAGGAGCTGTTCCTGTCGGCCAAGACCGTGGACAAGCACCTGGGGTCGGCCATGCGCAAGCTGGGCCTGCGCTCCCGCGCGGGGCTGGCGCACCGCCTCGACGCCTGACTATTGGGGTGTTTGCCCCATAGGTAGCCATCTGTCGCTCCTGTGACGCTAGGCGCATGCCCGAAGAGCCCGATCCGAAGGACGAGCAGGACACACCCGAGCCCGAGGCCGAACCCGAGGCCGAACTCGAAGAGGGCTGGGTCGACGCATGAGGAGAGAGGCAGAACCCCCGATGCCAACCACCAGAAGGCGGCCGTGGCCGCGCGTGTTAGCGGGCGCGGCCGTAACGGCACTGGCCGCGGGCCTGCTCACCCCGGCGACGGCCCTCGCCGCGCCCGACGAGGGCGACACCGGCGTCGTCACGCTCCCCGGGGCCGCCGGCGGCGAATGGAAGCTCACCCTGATCACCGGCGACACCGTCCACCTCGCCAGGGACGGCGACGGACGCTACACCGCGACCCCCGAGGCCGTCCGCCGCCCCGACGGTCACACCCCGTTGTTCCGCAGCGAGGCCGGCCCGGAGGGGATCTTCGTGATCCCGGACGACGCCCAGCCCGCCCTCGACGCGGGCGTCCTGGACCTCAAGCTGTTCGACGTCCGCTACCTGGCCGAGAACGGCTACGGCGACGGCACGGCCGACCGCCTACCGCTGATCGTCCAGTACCAGGGCACCCAGAAGAGCACCGCCCGCGCCCTGCCCGACAGCACCACCACCCGGTCGCTGCCGAGCATCCACGGCGCCGCGCTCACGGTCGACAAGGCGAAGGCGGACGAGTTCTGGGCCACCCTGCGCGACTCGGCCAATGGCAGGACGAAGCTGGCCGGCGGCGTCGGCAAGGTCTGGCTGGACGCCAAGGTCAAGGCGGACCTGGCCGAGAGCGTGCCGCTGATCGGCGCCCCCGAGGCGTGGAAGGCCGGCTTCGACGGCTCCGGCACGACGGTCGCCGTGCTGGACACCGGCGTCGACGCCACCCACCCCGACCTGGCCGGCCGGATCGCCGACAGCCGCAGCTTCGTCGAGGGCCAGGAGGTGACCGACCACCACGGCCACGGCACCCACGTCGCCGCGACCGTGGGGGGCTCGGGCGCGGGCTCGGACGGCACGCGCAAGGGCGTCGCCCCCGGCGCCAGGCTCGTCATCGGCAAGGTGCTGGGCGACTCGGGCTCGGGCGACACCTCCGACATCATCGCCGGCATGGAGTGGGCCGCCACCGAGGAGAAGGCGAAGATCGTCTCGATGAGCCTCGGCGGCAACCCCACCGACGGCACCGACCCGCTGTCCCAGTCCGTCAACGACCTGAGCGCCTCGACGGGCACGCTGTTCGTGGTCGCCGCGGGCAACGACGGCCCCGGCAAGGAGACGATCGGCGCGCCCGGCGCCGCCGCGTCCGCGCTGACGGTCGCCGCCACCGACAAGTCGGACCGGCTCGCGAGCTTCTCCAGCCGCGGGCCGAGGGCCGTGGACGGCGCGCTCAAGCCGGACATCGCCGCCCCGGGCGTGGGCATCGTCGCCGCCCGCGCCGCCGGAACCTCGCTGGGCAGCCCGGCCGACGCCCTCTACACCAGCCTGAACGGCACCTCGATGGCGACCCCGCACGTCGCGGGCGCGGCCGCGCTGCTGGCCCAGGAACATCCGTCCTGGGACGGCCGGCGGCTCAAGGCGGCGCTGATGTCGACCGCCAAGGACGCCGGATACTCCGCCTACGAGCAGGGCGCCGGCCGCGTCGACGTGGCCAGGGCCGTCTCCCAGGCCGTCGTCTCCACCACGCCGAACCTGGACTACGGCGTCATCCCCGTAGACGTGAACGACACGGTGGACAAGACCGTCACCTACGCCAACGACGGCGCCGCCGAGGTGACGCTGACCCTCGCCGCCACCCTGGGCGAGGCCGAGGACGCGCTGACGTTCAGCGCCCCGTCGGTGACCGTCCCGGCGGGCGGCACCGCGTCCGTCACCGTCACCCTGCGCCCGGACGGCCTGCCCAAGGGCGGCTACACCGGCGCCGTGGTCGCCACAGGCCCGTCCGGTACGCACGTCACGACCCCGGTGGGGCTGCGCCGAGGGCCCAAGAAGGTGCCGCTGACCGTGCACCTCATCGACAGGTACGGCAACCCGCCCTCGCCGGTGGTGACCTGGGTGGACGCGAGCGCGGTCGACGTCCCCGACACCTACGGCGTCAGCTCGGCCGAGTTCGTCAGCGACGGCGTCTACCGCTACATGGTCGAGCCGGGCACCTACAGCGTCCAGGCCGGCATCCAGCACAACACGACCGACAGCGGGCCTCCTCCGGTCGCGCAGCTGTACGACCCCGAGGTGGTCGTGCCGGAGGAGGGCGCCGAGATCACCCTCGACGCCCGCGAAGCCGTGCTGCTGCGCGTCCAGACGCCCAAGCCGATCGACTGGCGGCACGCCAGAGGCACCATCTCCTTCGTGCGCACCGCCTGGGACGGCACTTCGCTGTCGTCCGGGAACATGGGCGCCCTCGGCATGAACGACTGGTACATCAGCCCCACCAAGAAGGTCACCAAGGGGAAGCTGCTGTTCTCGGTGCAGGCCACGGCCGCCAACCCGCAACTGGCCGTGCGCGCCGTGTCCCCGCGGAAGTACGCGATCGACGCCAGAACCTATGAGTACTTCGACCGTGGGCTGAGCTTCGACCTCGGCTGGGACATCCCGTTCCCGGCCGGCACCCGCCGCTACGACCTCGCGTACGTCGGCGGCGGCGCGAACCCGAAGGGCGACCTGCGCGGCAAGCTCGCGCTGATGACGATCGACCCCGATGACGCCTGCCTCATCGAACTCGAGCGTCTCCAGGCGCTGAAGGCCGCGGGCGCCGCAGGGGTCGTGCTCTTCGCCAACCGCGTGTACCCCGGCTGCTCGATCCCCGCCCCGCCCAGCGGGGACGAAAAGCCGGAACTGCCGGTGATTCAGATCTTCAAGGCCGTCGGTGACCAGCTCCGCGCCCAGCTCGCGGCCGGCCGGGTCACGCTGGAGATCACCAGCCAACCGATCATCGACTACACCTACCAGCTCCTGAAGTACGAGGACGGCAGGGTCCCCGACCCCGTCTACCGCTTCACCGACAGCGGCCTGCGGGCCGTGGACACCGCTTACCACACGCCGATGAGCCTCGACAACCAGATGGAGATCTGGCACAGCCGCAAGCCGCTGGAGCGGGTCACGTTCTCGACGGCCTTCCACTTCGCCGCCCCCTCCAGGCGGATCGAGTACTTCAGCCTGTCCGGCGCGGACACGCTGCGCGAGGGGACCGTCAGCGGCACCGACACGAAGACCTGGGGACTGGAGACGACGATCGAGAAGCCCGGCAGGGAGACCAGGCGCTGGGGCACCGGCCCGGCCACCCCGGGCGGCATGGTGATCCCGCAGGTCCCCGGCGTCGAGGAGAAGGTGTTGTGCGCGATGTGCCGGCGCGGCGACACGTTCCTGCCCGCCTACACCTTCGTGACCGGCGACGGGCGGCTGGCCATGACCGGCGGCAGCGTCAACACCAACGCGAAGCTGTTCAGGGACGGCAAGGAGATCCCGCGCGTCGCCGGCGCCGCGTTCCCGATGTTCACGCTGACCAAGGAGGAGGGCGTCTACCGGCTCGAACAGAGCGGCTCGGGCTCCGTCAACGCCTGGACCTTCCACTCCAGGGCCCGCGACGAGGACACCGTCCCGCCCACGACCGCCTGCCACCCGACCATGGGCTCGTCCGGTTCGTGCAACCCGCAGCCGCTGGTGTTCGTCGGCTACGACCTGCGTGACACCCAGGCCCTGGACACCTCCGTACGGGCCGGTGGCCGGCACACGTTCCAGATCGACGTGACCCATTCCCCGTCGGCCGAGCGGATGCCGGCCGTCGCGGGGCTGAAGCTGGCCTACAGCACCGACGATGGCCAGACCTGGAAGGACGCCAAGGTCCGCCGGGTGGCTACCGGCATCTACACCACCACACTCACCTACCCCGCCCTCGCGGATACGAAGGGCGCCGTAACCCTCAAGGCCGAAGCCTGGGACACCGAAGGCAACAAGGTCGAACAGACCACCACCCGCGCCTTCCCCCTGCGCTGACCCCTGGACCCGAATCCGTGCCCGCCACCCACCCAGGGCGGCGGGCACCTGCCTGACCGTCGCCGATACGGTTCGTTACTGTTCACGACAGAGAGTAGTCATACGCCGCAGGACATCGCATCTCGTACCGGAGCGGCGAGTGACGCGGGTGGAGGGTTGAGATGCCGGCGTCGGCTGGCCCTGCGGAACCCTCTCCACCCTGGCGATATGCGCATATACCGCGACAAGCTTCTCGGTCGTCGTCCGTTACAGTTTTTCCATGCTGCGGGGGCGGGATGACGATCAGCGTGCTGTCGACGAGGTACTTGAGGGCGCGCGGGCTGGGCGAAGCGGGGTTCTCGTCATCTATGGAGACCCGGGGATCGGTAAGACCGCGCTGCTCTCCTATGTGACGGGCCGGGCCGCCGACGCGCGGGTCCTGCGGTGCGCCGGGGTGGAGACCGAGGCCGAGTTGCCGTTCGCTGCCCTGCATCAGCTCCTGCGTCCCGCTCTGGCGCGGGTGGACTCCCTGCCCGAGCCGCAGGCGGCGGCCCTGCGCGGGGCGCTGGGTCTTGGCGCGGGCGGGGGTGAGGACCGCTTCGTGATCGGCCTGGCGACGCTCTCCCTGCTGTCGGAGCTCGCCGAGGAGGGCCCGCTGGTCTGCCTGGTGGACGACGCCCACTGGCTGGATCGGGCGTCCGCCGACGCGTTGCTGTTCGCGGCGAGGCGGCTGGACGCCGAGGGCATCGCGTTCATCTTCGCTTCGCGCGACGGCTTCCGCGCGCCCGGCCTGCCGGAACGGCGCCTGCGGCCGTTGGCCCCTGAGGCTGCCGCCGCGCTTCTGCGCGACTGCGACCCTGACCTGGCCGACGCGGTGAGGGCCAGGGTTCTCGCGGAGAGCGGCGGCAACCCGCTCGCGTTGATCGAGCTGCCCCGCACCGGGGACCGGCTCGCGCCCGCGCCTCTGCCGCGCCGCATCCAGGAAACCTACGGGGCCCGTATCGACGCGCTGCCGCGCCAGACGCGGCTGATGATCCTGGTCGCCGCGGTCGAGGGCACAGGGGACCTGGGTGTCGTCCTGCGCGGAGCCGAGTCGCTGGGCGTCGGACCGGAGGCGTTCGGCGCCGCCGAAGGTCTGGTCGCGGTCGATGGCGGCACGGTGACCTTCGCGCACCCGCTGATGCGGGCCGCCGCCCTCCACGTGGGCCTCCTGGACGAGCGCCTCGCCGTGCATCGCGCGCTGGCCGAGGTGCTGCATGACCAGGAGGACCGGCGGGCCTGGCATCTGGCCGCGGCGGCGCTCGGCCCCGACGAGCACGCCGCGGCCGCGCTGGAACGTACCGCGGAACGGGCCAGGGAACGGCAGGGGCACGCGGCCGCCGCCGCCGCGCTCGAACGGGCCGCGGAGCTGACCGCCGACCGCGTTCAGCTCGCCAGGCGGCTCACCGAGGCCGCCGTGGCCGCGGCGGACGCCGGTTCGCCCGAGCGGGCCCAGGAGCTGGCCGAACGCGCCGCTCCCCTGATCGACGCCCCTCGTCCCGCCGCTCGGCTGGCCGGGCTGCGCGCCAGGATCGCCTTCGAGCGCGGAGCCGTCCACACCGCGCACGACCAGCTCCTGGCGGGGGCCGTGCGCATCGCCGAACTGGACCCGGGCGCGGCCGGGCTCATGCTGGTGGACGCGGCACGCAACGCCTCGCAGCTCGGCGACCCCGCGCTGCTCGTAGAGGCGTCGAACCGGTTGCACGAGCTCCCTCTGGGCCCGGAGCACGGGCTGGACTCCGCCGTGGCGGCCGTCGCCGCCCGCGCGGAGTCGCTCATCGCGGGCCCGGCCAGGGCCCTGCCCGCCATGCGGCCGCTGGTGACCGACGCGCGCCGCATCGAACGCGGCTCGTACGGCCTGCGTCTCAACGCCGCGTTCGTCGCGGGGCTCGTCGGCGACTTCCCCGCGCAGCAGGAGATCTGCGCCGCCCTCGTCGAGGAGTGCCGCTCGCTGGGGACGACCGGGTGGTTGCCGATCGCGTACGCGACGCTGGCCTCCGCCGAGCTGCACCTGAACAGGTTTCGCAGCGCCATGTCCGATGCTGAGGAGGGGTTGCGGATCGCGCTGGACAGCGGCCAGCCCCACCGGACCGGCTATCTGGAGGGTGTCCTGGCCTGGCTGGCCGCCGTGCAGGGCGACGACGCGCGGTGTGCGGAGTTGGCCGTCCGGTGCCGGAATCAGTTCGCCCTGACCGGGATCGTGCACGGAATGGCCTGGGGTGAGTGGGCGCTGGCCATGCTCGACCTGAGCCGCGGCCGGCACGGGCTGGTGCTCGACCGGCTGGAGGAGGCTCAGGCCGGGCCGGTACGCCACCAGAACCAGGCCGTCTACTTCGCCGCCGACCAGGTGGAGGCCGCTGTGCGGGCCGGTGAGCCCGGACGGGCGGCGGAACCGCTGGCCCGGTTCGCCGAGTGGGCGGCCGCCGCCAGGATGGATTGGGCCGATGCCGTGCTGGCGCGCTGCAGGGCTCTGATGTCGGGGCAGGAGCAGCATTTCGTGACCGCCCTACGGCTGCACGGGCCGCGCGAACGTTTTATGGAGCGGGCCAGGACGGAGCTGCTCTACGGCGAGTGGCTGCGCCGCGAGCGCCGCAACAGGGATGCCCGCACGCACCTGCGGGCCGCGGTGGAGATCTTCCAGCGGCTGGGCGCGCAGCCGTGGGCCGAGCGGGCGGCCGGGGAGCTGCGCGCGGCCGGCGACAGCGGCGCAGTGTCCGTTCCCGCCGACAGGCGCGGCGACCTGTCACCCCAGGAGCTGCAGATCGTCCGGCTGGCCGTGACGGGGCTGACCAACAGGGAGATCGGTGCTCGCCTGTTCATCAGCCCCAAGACCGTCAGCTACCACCTCTATCGCGCCTTTCCCAAGCTGGGCGTCTCCTCCAGGGTGGAGCTGGCCCGACTCGACCTCGGCGAGAACTAGCGAGGGCGTCGCAGGGCGGGCACAATCGAGGCGAGTACGCCGAGGAACGCGCATCCTCCAGCCACAGCGGCGACCGAGGACCACGGCAGGCTGATCGAGACCGGCCCCGCGAGCTGCACCAGGGAAGCCCACAGTCCGGCGAGGCTGACCGCCGCCACACCCGCGGCCAGGACGACGCCGATGGCGACGACCAGCAGAGCCTCGCCCGCGGCGTAGCGCAGCACCTGGCCGTGGGTCGCGCCGAGCAGGCGCAGCGTGCCACGCTCGGCCTTGCGGCCGGAGGCCGCCATCAGCAGCGTGTTGACCAGCGCGATCGCAGCATAGGCCAGGATGATGCCGAGGACGACGAGCAGCCCGAGCCTGCTGGCCGAGCCACGCCGATCCCTGGTCTCCGCCACCCAGCTCGCCTTGGTGACGGCTCGCGCGTTGTGTCCGGAGACGGCGCGCTCCAATGCCGCCCGAACGGCGGCCGGTGACGTTCCCGGACGGAGCTTGAGGTAGGCGGCGGCCGTCGGCGCGGAGCGGGCCTGCGCTCGGGTGATGTAGGAATCGGCCGGTGCGTCGGCGCCGAGCAGTCCGACGACCTTGAGTGAGGCTTTGCTGCCGTCCGCGCGCCACACCCTCGCGGTCGCACCGAGCCTCATCTGCCAGGTCTCGGAGACGATGATGCCGTCATCGTCCAGATCGGCGAACGACCCCGCCGTCAGCGCCACATCCAGTACGGCGGGCAGCCGGGCCGGGTCGACGGCCTCGGCCGGGCGTTGGATGAGCACGGCGTCGCCTTCGAGGGTGTAGAGGCTGGTCGGCGCCGTGACCGCGACATCCACGCCGGGAAGTGCGCGCAGGCGTTCGACGAGCTTGCGGTCCAGTCCTGCGCCACCGGTGGGGAGAACCAGGTAGTCGGCGCGCACCGGAGCCGCCTGCGCCGCGGCCTTGGCGGTGTCGGTCATCGCGGCGCCGCCGAGCAGCGCGGCGGCCAGGCCGACGGCGATGAGCACGGGAGCGGCGACCGCGGCGGTCTGCCGGGCGGAGGCGACGGCGGCGGCGGGCACCAGGGTTCCGCCCGCGCCGCGCAGGTGGTCCATCGGGGCGGCCAGGAGCCGGGTGACCGGCCGCACCAGGGCGGGGGCGAGTATCCCCGCACCGGCGACCAGCAGCATCACGATCGGCATGAACGACTTGTTGTTCGTCGCTCCTGCCGGGTCGCCGATGGCGGTCACAGCCATGCTGACCAGCGCCGTCCCGACGACGGCCGCGCCCACCACCCAGCGGCCCCACGTCATCGCTCGCGGCTCGACGGCCACCTCGCGCATGGCCTCGGCCGGACGCACCCGCCCCGCCCGCCCGGCCGCGAGCGCCACCCCGGAAAGTGCGACCACCACGCCGGTCGTGAAGGCCACGACGGACGGCCAGGTGTCGGTGCTCGGCACCAGCCAGCTCGGTGCCATCCCCAGCCCGACCAGCCAGTCCAGGATCGGACCTGCCAGGAAGGGGCCGATGACGGCGCCGGTCGCCGCCGCGATCACAGCGACGATTCCGGCCTCGCCGTACAGCATCCTGCGTACCTGACCCGCGGTGGCGCCGACGGTGCGCAGCAGCGCGAACTCGCGCCGGCGCTGCACGACCGCGAAGGCGAACGTCGAGGACACCACGAAGATCGCGATGAATACGGCGAACCCTGCGGCGATGCCGACAATCGTGCCGGCGTTGTTCCTCGCCTGCTCGTCGCTGTCCCTGGTGGGGTCGAGGAGAGCTCGATCCTGCCCGGTCAGCACCCTGGCGGTGCTCCCGACCGCGGCGCGCACCTCCTGCGGCGGGAGCCACAGCGCCAGCGCGTCGATCCGCGACGAGAGCCTGGCCGCCTCCGCGTCGCTGAAGAACACGGTGCCCGGCGCGGTCGTCACCCCCACGACTGTGTACGGTTTCGCGCCCTGGGCCGTCACCACCCGCACCAGGTCGCCGACCCGGGCTCCCCCACTCACGACGATTTCCCGTGGCCCCGCCGGCGCGCCGCCTTCGACAAGCCGCTGGGGCGCGGTGCGTGAGGCGGACCAGGGACGCCCGACGGCGGCGGGGCCACCGGCGAGCTGCGCGGCGAAAACCCGGTCGGCGACCGCGTCGGGGAAGCGTCCGGCCAGGCTCGCCGGCAGTCCGCGCGGCTCGGCCAGCGGGGCGCTGGTCTCGCCCAGGTGGCCCTCGACTCTCAGCCGGTCGTCGGGCACCACCACCACGGGGGCCGAGGCATAGCGCTGCGGCCCCCTTTCCGGCGAGCCGACCGTGGTGGCAAGGACCTGCCCCATCGCGGCCATCAGCGCCGCGCCGAGCGCCAAGGCCAGGAACGTGCCGGCGAAGGACACCATGCGGGTACGCAGGGTGCTGAAGGCGATGGTCAGCATGCTTCCTCCAGCAGGAGCATCCGGGCGGCCACGACCTCGGCAGTGGGGTCGGGGAGCTCTCCGCAGATCCTGCCGTCGGCCAGGAACAGCACTCGGTCGGCGTACGCGGCGGCCACGGGGTCGTGGGTCACCATCACGATCGTCTGCGCGTGCAGGTCGACCAGGCCGCGCAGCAGGCGCAGCACGTCCCTGCTGGTGTTGGTGTCCAGGGCGCCGGTCGGCTCGTCCGCGAACAGCACGGCCGGCCTGGTCACCAGCGCCCGCGCGACGGCCACCCGCTGTTGCTGCCCGCCGGACAGTTCGGCGGGGCGGTGCCCCGCGCGGTCGGCGAGCCCGACCGCGTCCAGGCTGTGCCTGACCAACTCAGGGTCGGGACGACGGCCGGTCAGCCGCAGCGGCAACGCCACGTTCTGGGCGGCGGTGAGCGACGGCAGCAGGTTGAACGACTGGAAGACGAACCCGATCCGGTCGCGGCGCAGCAGGGTCAGCTTCCGCTCGCTCATCTTCGTCAGGTCCCTGCCGTCCACCATGACCTGGCCCGAGGTGGGTCTGTCCAGCCCGGCCGCGCACTGCAGCAAGGTCGACTTCCCTGAGCCGGACGGGCCCATCACGGCGGTGAAAGTGGCCTGGCGGAAGCCGACGCTCACGTCGTTGAGTGCGACGACACCGTGTGCGTAGTGTCTGCTCACCGACGTCAGCTCGACGGAGGTCTCAAGGCGTTCCATCAGTTTCACAGCGGTCCTGTCCGTTCCCATCAGCAGCGATATCTGTCACGAACGATAGAGAGGCCGGTCATCCCTCCGGTATCGGACAAGTGACTAGGAACTGCTCCGCCACGGACTAGACGGTCACCCGATTCCGGCCGCGCGCCGGCGTTCGTAGTGTTCCCTCATGACTTCCCCCTACCGCTTCGCCTTCCTCGCAGCACCGCTGCTCACCTTCACCTACGGCGTGATCCGGATCCTCGACGGCCTGGACGGCACCAGAGGGCCGGGCCCGGCATGGACCACCGGCCACCTGGCCTTCATCGCCGCAATGGCGATGTTCGTCTCCGTCTTCGTCCAGCTACGAAGACTGGCGGGCGGAAACCTGCTGTCCACTGTGATCATGTGGGTGGCCATCACCGGCGCTCTGGCACTGACGGGGCAGTTCACCGTCGACATCGTGGCGGGATTCGCGGCCGACGATCACTATGCCATGAGCATGATCACCAAAGAGGTCCACAGCATTCCCGTGATCTCGCTGGCCATCTACGACGTCGGCCCCTACCTGTTCTACCTCGGCCAGCTCGCGCTCATCATCCAGCTCGCCGTCATGCGCCGCGTCAAGGTGTGGACGCCGGTCCTGGTAATGACGGACCTGATGATGCCGTTCATCGACAAGGATCTGATCCCCCTCGGCGCCATCGTGCTGTTCATCTCCTTCGCACCCCTGGCCCGCCGTCCCCGAAACCGTGCCCTGCCGCCTTCGTCCCCGCTGCGTGATTCCCCCGGGTTCATCGCAGCTTGACCGTCCCCCCAGGCCGGTACGAACGCCGACCCGGCGACCAAGTACCCCGTCGCCGTGTCACCAGTGCATGGGACAAAGACAACCTCACCTGGGGCAACAAGCCGTCCTCCACAGACGCGGGCGCTCAGTGAGTGTTTGAGATCGGCGATCTTCGTTAGTCGCAGACGATTCTGGCTTGTCGCCGAGCGGGGCCCGTGCGGGTGAGACGGCGGGCCATACCGGCGATGGCAGCCCAGCGGATGATGGCCTCGGAGATCTTCGGGTCTCGTTCGTAGTCGCGGGCCGGACGGCGACAGGCGGTCAGCCAAGCCAGCGTCCTCTCTACCACCCAACGCCGTGCGATGACGCTGAATCCTCGCTGATCAGCGGGCTTGCGCAGCTCGCGCAGCAGGGCCTCGGTCACGCCGGCCTGCCTTCTCTGGACGGCCGCCGCTGTTGGGCTCGGGAAGCAGAGGCGTGATGAGGTCCCATTGGGCGTCGGTCAGGTCTGAGGGGTAGCGCTGCGCCCAAACACGCTCCAACTCTGTCGGGGGCTCCCCTATGCTCTGGCCACCGGCCGGGTTCGTCCCACCTGCGCAGCCGTGCGGCTCCTGGCGTTTACGGCATGAGAGCGGTGATTGCTGAACGCCTTGGCGAACCCGATGTCCTGACCCCCGCCGACCTTCCCGACCCGACGCCGGGCCCCGGCCAGATCCCCCTTGACGTCGAGGCCGCCGGTCCCAACTTCGCCGACGCCGAAACCTGCCGCTCCAACTGCCGTTCATCACCGGCGGCGAGGTCGTCGGCCGCGCCCCGGACGGTCGCCGCATGCTCGCCTTCGCCAGTGGCGCCTTCGCCACCAAGGCGCTGGTGCAGGACCCGGCCGAGATCCCCGAGGACCCCTCCGCGAGTGCCGCACTCGCCCTCCCGGTCCAGGGCCTGACCGCCTGGCACCTGCTGCGTACGGCCGCGCGGGTCAGCCCCGGCGAAACCGTCGTCGTCGACGCCGCCGCCGGAGGCGTCGGCACCTGGCGATCCAGCCGGTCAAGGAGTTCGACGCTGGACGGGTCATCGGCACCGCCTCCACCCCCGACAAGCGTGGCCTGGTCCTCCGGCTCGGCGCCGACGCCGCCCCCATCGGCCCCAGGATCCTGGGCGAGCGCAACATCGCCGTCGGCGGCTACTGGCTGGGCGCCCACCTGGACGCGGCGGCGGCCAGACTGGCCGACAGCGGCATCCACCCGTGTGACGAGGTCGCGATGAGGCATCTCTCCTCGGCCACCGGCTCAGTTGCGGACGGCTCGTTGCAGGACGGCTTGGATGTGATCCGGGTCGGCGGGAACGTTGTCGAGGAGGATCGCGGTGCACAGCCCGTCGGAGGCCGCGACGAGGGCGGCGATGGCCGCGGGGTCGTCGGTCAGCGTGGTGGCGAGTTCGGCGATGTTCTGCCGCCAGCGTCGTGCCACGGGTCGCAGTGCGGGGCGGCGGGCGGCCAGGGTCGCCAGCTCGCGTTCGGCCAGGGCGCGTTCACGTCCGGAGCCGGCGGACTCGGCGATGAGGTGGGCCAGGCCGCTGAGCTTGTCGCCGGGTTTGTCGATGATGTCGCGGATGCGGGCGGTGTAGGCGTCGGCGACCGTCGTGAGGGCGGCGACGAGCAGGTCGTCGAGGGTCGCGAAGTAGTAGGTGCTCAGGGACGTCGTGGTGCCGGCCTGCCTGGCGACCGTGCGGTGGGTGACGCCGGCCGCGCCGTCGCGGGTGACCACGGCAAGGGTGGCCTCGATGATCTCCGCGCGCCGTTTCTCGCCGCGCGCGCGGCGTCCGTCGACGTGCTCGCTGTCGCCGGCGGTGTCGTCCTTGCTGCTCCTCGGCACGACGCCCAGGATAGTCGGACCGTCGTTCAACCGTCGGTGTCACGGTTCTGCGTCTCCCCGAGCGCGGGCACGTGACGCAGCATCCAGAAGCACAGCGCCGTGGCGGCGGCGATGGCGACCCCCGCGACCAGGGAAGCGACATTGAGCCCGCTGGTGAAGGCCCGCTGCGCCGCCTCGACGGTCCCGGGCGGAAGGCTGCCGGTGATCGCCATGGTCGCGTTCAGGCTGTCGGTGAGGGCGCCGGAGCTCTCCGGCGTCAGACCTTCGGGCACTGTCACCTGGGTGCGGTAGACGGCGGTGGTGAGGCTGCCGAGCAGGGCGACGCCGATGGCGATGCCGAGCTCCTGGACCGTCTCGGAGATCGACGCCGCCGACCCGGACCGTGCTGCCGGCACCGCGCCCACCACCATGTCGGTGCCCAGGGCGGCGAGGGCGCCCAGCCCGAGATAGACGAACGTGAAGCCGGCCGCCACGGACACCTCGTCGTCGAGTCCCGCGGTGGCGAGCAGCGCGTAGCCGGCGAGGGACGCCCCGAGGGCGGCGCCCATGACCGAGCCGGGGCGGAAGCGCCGGGCGACCAGAGGAGCGCCGATGGCGGCGGCGACCATCGCCAGCGCCGGCGGCCCCATCCAGAGCCCCGCCTCGAAGGGTGTGAGCCCCTCGACGAGCTGGAGGTACTGCGTGACCAGGTACATCGAGCCCCCGACTCCGACCAGGCCGATGAGCAGCACGCCCAGGGCCACGACGAAGGCCCGGTTCCCGAACAGTGCCACGTCCAGCAGCGGATCGGGGAGGCGGCGTTGGCGGCGTACGAACACGATCGCGGCCAGAACGCCCGCCACGGCACAGACGAGGGCCGGGCCGCCGGAACCGTCGGAGGCGATGTGCTTGACGGCGTAGATGACCGGAAGGATCGCCGCCAGCGACAGGCACACGCTGACCGGGTCGAGCCTTCCGCTGGACGGGGCCGCGTACTCGGGGAGCAGGGCGCGGGCCCCGGCCAGGACGACGAGGGCGACGGGCACCGCCGCCAGGAACGGCGCTCCCCACCAGAAGGAGTCCACCAGGGCTCCGCCCACGATCGGCCCGGCGGCCATGCCGAGCGCGAACATCGTGGCCCACACCCCGATCGCGACCGCGCGCTGACGCGCGTCGGGGAACAGGTTCGAGATCAGCGACAGCGTGGAGGGCATGAGCGTCGCCCCGGCCACCCCCAGCAGGGCTCGCGCGAGGATCAGCAGCTCGGCCGTGGGGGCGAAGGCGGCGAACACCGAGACCGCGGCGAAGGCGATCATCCCGGCCTTCAGCAACCGGCGCCGCCCGATCCGGTCGCCCAGCGTGCCCATGGTGATGAGGAACCCGGCGACGAGGAACCCGTAGGCGTCCATGATCCACAGCAGTTGGGTGGCCGACGGTGACAGGTCGGCCGCCATGCTCGGTGCCACCAGGTACAGGACGGTCACGTCCAGCCCCAGCAGCACCGTCGGCATGGCCAGCAGTCCGAGGCCGGCCCACTGGCGCGTCCCTGCCCGCGTGAACTGTTGCCGCGTCATCACGTCCCCTTCACTCTCGTCATGTTGAACGCTAGTACAACTTGTACGAACGTTCAACATGATGGGTGCGGCGGGCTCGCGGAACCTGAGTCAGTGATCGCCGTGCGCGCCGGCGATGGTGGCACCGATCTCCGTCATCCGCTCGGCCGCGTAGCCGGGGTCGATCAGCGCCTCGGGGGTGTGGAGGCCGGGCGGCACGGGGGCGCCGCGCAGGCCGAGCAGCCGCTCGACGCCCAGGGCGATGCCGAGCGCCGTCAAGGGCCGCTGGCCCTCAGGGTGGAGGAGGTAGCGGGTCGTCCTGTGCGGTGCGCCCGCGCGGTCCACGCCTTCGAGGTCGATCCTGACCTCCGTGGACGCGGGCCCGCCGCGCCGCCTGCCCGACGACTCGCCGACCGCGAACGCGAAGCGCACGTTGGGCGCGCCCGTCGCGAGGGCCAGGCTCGGCACGTCGAGGATGGGGACGATCTGGCCGGGCAGCACGGTGCCGTCGACGCCGGTGACCTCCACCTCCGCGTCGGGGCCGACGACCCAGTGGAAGACGCCGTCGCGGCGGAGGTGTCCCGCCGAGGTGGCGGCCAGCAGGCGTGCCATGTCGGCCGTGGCCGCGGGGCCGCCGCTGTCCTGTTCGTCCAGCACGCCGCCGATCTCGATGGTGTCGAGCCGGTCGAACTCCCCGGCGAGGCCGAGCACCGCGAGGACGACGAGGCCCGCGTACCAGTGGCTGGCCAGCAGGATCGGTGACGCGCCGGCGCGCAGGCCGGCGGCGACGATCTCGGGTCCGATGTCGACCAGGCCGCTGGAGATGCTGACGTACGGCAGGCCGCGGTCCTGTGCGTAACGCAGCCCGTTCAGGTGGCTGTCCCACACGGTCGCCACGACCGCCGAGTAGCCGTCGCTCCCCTTCAGGCCGAGGTCGCCTCTGCGCAGGTCGATGGTCGCGGCCGTCGCGCGGCCGAGTTCGTCGGCGACCCGCCGGGCGCGGCCGAGGTCGCGGCCCGCGATGGTCAGTGGCAGCTCCGGGTGCCAGCGGCGCAGGAGAGCCGCGGTCCCCGCGCCCGCCTGGCCGGATCCGCCCATGATCAGTACGGAGTGCTCCATGGTGATGCCCTCTCCTTAACCTACATTCTGTAAGTTACATTTTGTAGCTTAAGATGGGAGGCGACGCAAGGGAGGACGATGACCACCGGATCGACACGCCTGTCCAGGCCGGCCAGACGGGAGCAGCTGCTCGACACCGCCATGGCGATCGTGCGCGCCCACGGCACCGACGGCCTCACGCTGCTCAGCCTGGCCGAGGCCGCCGGGGTCAGCAGGCCGGTCGTCTACGACCACTTCGGCACCCGTCCCGGCCTGCTGATCGCGCTCTACCGGCGGCTCGACGAGCGGCACCGGGCCGCCGCGGAGCAGGCCCTGCGTGCCGCGCCGGCCGTCCCCCGCGAGATCGCCCGCGTCCTGAGCGCCGCCTACTTCGCCTGCGCCACCGACATGCCCGAGTGGACCGCCATCTCGGCCGCGCTCAAGGGAAACCAGGAGATGGAGGCGATCGAGCGCGACCTGCTCGACGGCTACACGGAGCTGATGGCCACCGCCCTGCGGCCGTACTCCGGGCTCACGCGGGAAGCCCTCCGGCTGCGCTGCGTCGGCGTGCTGGGCGCGGCCGAAGCGATCGCCGCGGAGCTGAACCGGGGACGTGCCACCGCCACCACGGCCATCGCGGCGCTGACCGACCTGACCGTCGGCAGCATCGACGCCGCAGCTCAGACCTGACGCTGTCGCGGGGTCAGCACGTGACCGTGAGCGTGGGACCGGTCAGCACGGTGGTGCCGCTGGTGACCACGCGGAAGGTGTTCTTCTTCATGCTCTTGCACGTCGCCCGGACGTGGAAGGCCCCCGTCTGGTCGCTGCGCAGCGTCCGGCCCGCCAGCCGCTGCCAGTGCGGGATACCGAGGATCTTCGTCTTCTTCTGCAGCGCCATCCACCACGAGCCGTTCCTGCTGCCCTCAGGTGCCGCTCTCCGTGCCGGAGCGCGCCGGGAGATGACGATCCCTGCGCGCTCCAGAGGCTGCGGGCGTCAGGTCACGGGTTGGCCTTCGGGGTGATCAGGTGCAGCAGGCCCGGCGTCATGGCGTTGCGCATGGCGTAGACCATCTGGTCGATCGTCATGTAGTGGTGCTTGGCCTCCTGCGGGTCCCACACCCGGAACCGGTACGTCTGGCCGCCGCCGCTCGTCGGCTGGGTGGAGAAGCCGTGGATGACCACGTAGTGCCGCAGCAGGCCGTTGTTGACATCGACCCAGGGCAGGTAGTCGGACTTGGCGAGCAGGATGGACGGCTGGCCCTTGGTCGTCAGCGACCACCACACCGCGCTGAAGGTGTTGGCGATGGCCACCGCGTTGTCCTCGTCGGTGTTGCGCAGGTAGTTCTGGTTGTAGGTGTAGCCGACGATCGTGTTGCCGTAGTGGGCCATGTTGGTGGGCAGGGTGCCGAGCTGGCTGGTACCGACCTCGTCGGCGATCTCCCGCTGGGAGGGCACGGGATCGGCGCCGGTGGTGGACAGCACCGCCTGCATCGCCGTCGGCCCGCAGAAGGTGTTGTTCTCCTGGGCCGTGCCGCGGAAGCGCAGGTCGCCGACGTTGCGGTTCTGGGTGTCGCCGTTGAAGGCGTAGGCGACGCTCAGCTCCACCGTTCCGATGAACTGAGGACGCCAGGCCGTGGCGCAGGACCGTACCGAGTCCAGCAGGGCCGATTCGCAGCGCACCTCCACGCTGGAGCCCGATCCCGGTAGGTCGGACAATCGCAGGTTCAGGTGCGTGCGGGTGACGGTCGGCCTGGCCGGGAAGACGTAGGCGACGCCGCGCACCTCCTCCCAGCCGCGCTCCTTGCGGAACTCCAGGCAGGTCATGTTCCAGCCGCCGCCGGGCACGGTGTCGAGCCTGGTGGTGCAGTTCTCCTTGTCCGGCTCGTCGTAGCCGGGGTCGCCGGACCGCTCCCAGACCGTGGAGGAGTCGGCCAGCGGCGAGACCACCGCGTAGATCGGCGAGCCGTGCCCGCCGGGGTGGGCGCCGTACGGGGAGAAGGAGGTGACCTTCGTGACCGCGTTGCCGTAGTTGCCCTCGATGGTGGTGATCAGTCCGTTGCCGTCCACCTCCACCACCACGCCGACATGGGTGCTGTTGCCCGCGCTCGTGCCGTACAGCACCAGGTCGCCCGGTCGGATGTCGCTGAGCGAGCGCAACGTGCCGCGGCTCTTGCCCCACCAGTAGAAGTCGCCGCTGTAGGGCAGGAACACGTCGATGCCGGCGTGCCGCCACGTCCAGCTCGCGAACATGCTGCACCAGGCCCAGCCGCACTTGACCGAGCCGCCCGAGCCGTAGGGGTTGCAGTTGTCGCCCCACTCGGCGACGCCGAGCTGGCTGTAGGCGGCCCGCACGATCTGGTCGCGCACGTTGCCGCGGTCGACGGTGCCGCTGCCCGGAGGCATCGGCGTGCCGGGGTTTCCGGTGCCGCCACCGCCCCCCGCGGGCTTGGGGTCGTTGTCGCAGCGCGGCAGGATGATGTCGGACGAGCCGGTCTTGACGTAGTAGTCGGCCACCCACAGCCCGTCGAGGGTTTTGTCCCAGACGGCCGAGCCGCCGTAGTTGAACTCACCGTAGGCCTGGCAGACGATCGCGATGTAGCTGTTGCCGGCGTACCTGTCCTCCTCGCGGGCCGAGCTCAGGCTCTTGCCGTGGTAGCCGTTGAGCGTGGTGCGCACCAGGTAGCGGTTCCCGCCGCCGCCCGAGGGGCCGTCGTTGTCGCAGCGGTTCATGACGATGTCGGTGGAGCCGGTGCGCACGTAGTAGTCGGCCACCCAGAGCCCGTCGACGGTCTTGTCCCAGACGGTTGAGCCGCCGTAGTTCGTCTCGCCGTAGGCCTGGCAGACGATGGTGATGTAGCTCTCCTCGGAGTACTTGTCCTCCTCGCGGGCCGAGCCCAGGCTCTTGCCGTGGTAGCCGTTGAGCGTCGTGCGGATCGGGAACTGGCGGCCGCCGCCCGGCTGCGTGCCGCCGCCGCCCGGGATGCCGAGCGAGGAGCAGGAGGGCATGCCCGGGATCCAGCCGGTGGTGCCGGTGCTGATGTGGACGTCGGGCACCCACAGACCCTGGGAGGTGTAGTCCCACAGCGTGCTGCCGTTGACGGCGCCGCCGTAGTCCTGGCACTTGATGAGGATCTGGCTGTCACGCATGTAGGCGTCGATCCGTACCCGGTCGTCGGGGTTGGCGCTGCCCCTGCCGTCCAGGTCGACCTTGACCCGGTACGGTCCGTGCAGCGAGCCCTTGTTCGCGTAGCCGTCGATCCCGATCGACAGGCAGCGGGGGACGTCGGGCAGGAAGCCGTCGATCCCGGTGCGCACGTAGGTGTCGGGCACCCACACCTTCTTGGTGGTGTAGTCCCAGACGGCGCTCCCGCCGACCGCCGGACCGGTGTCCTGGCAGACGATGATGACGTCGGCGTCGGCGAGGTAGGCGTCGGTGCTGACGCGGTCGTCCGGGTCCATGCTGCCCCGGCCGTCGATGTCGACCTTCGCCTTGTACGGCCCCGCGTCCGCCACCGCCGTGGTGACGCTGACCAGCGACAACGGCCAGATGACCGACAAGGCGAGCACCATCGTCACTAACTTGCGAAGAACGTGTCCCATACGCGCGGAACTCCCTGGGTGGCGAGGAACGATGCACGATCACGGGGCATGCTGATCATCGTCGCCGTGGCGGCCGACCTCGCTCATCGCCCACACCCCGACAGCTTGCTACGGCGGCGCGCCGCGGTCGTTAGCGTGAGACGCAGACTTTCTACGCACCAGGCGCACCCCGCGGTTCCCGCAGCGCCGTCACGCTGTGGCGGTAGTGCCTGGGCGACATCCCGTACGCCGCGCGGAAGGACCGGCTGAAGTCGGCGGCCCGCGGGAACCCCCAGCGGGCCGCGACGGCCTGGATCGACAACGTGTGCAGCCGCGGATCGGCCAGGTCGGCGCGGCAATGTTCGAGGCGCCGCCGCCTGATCCAGTCGGTCAGTGTGGTGCCCTGACGCTGGAAGAGCACCTGCAGGTGACGCACGGAGATGTGGTGACGGGCCGCGACGACCCCAGGCCCCAGTTGGGCGTCACCCAGATGGTGCTCGACGAACGCGCAGATCTGCGCCATGAGGCTCCGGTCCCGGGTCTCGGGCGCCAGCCGGTACTGGGCGTTCAGCCGGTGGGCCAGGAAGGCGTGGGCCAGGTCCAGGGTGGTCGCGCCCAGCCGGGTCGCGTCCTGAGGAGACATGGCGGGAACCTCGCGCACCAGGGCCCTGAGGTAGGTGGCGAGCACCGCGCTCAGCCCCCCGGTGGCGGGCATCCTGCGCGACAGCAGGCCGTCGACCTGCCGTTCGGGCAGCGGCAGCCCGGCGCGCGGCAGGTGCATCATGATGGCCTGCGCCTGGTGCGGCCCGTCGAAGGCACCGCCGTCGTAGGGACGCGAGGTCTGCCACATCACCAGGTCACCGGCGGTCATCCGGGTGTCGTCCCGGTTCTGGCAGATCCACATCTCGCCGCCCACGATCAGCGTCAGCTCGTACGCCTCGGGGTCGGAGCGGCGGATCAGCGCCGGGGTCCGCACCGACGTGAGCGCCGGGAAGGAGGTGGTGGTGAGCTGGACGACGCCCAGGTCGATGACTCCGGCGGTGGCACGGAAGTCGGCCATGTGGTCGCTCGTGATGCGGGTGGGCCCCACATCCCGGCTGATCATGTCGCACCACCAACCGAAGCGTTCCTCGGCCGGCAGGTCCGTGCTCTTCAGGACGACGAAGCTCATCTGCGCAACCTCCACTACTGGACGACCGCCGGCTCCCATGATCGACCAGCGGCGAAGAGCCGGCAGCCTCTGACCGGAGGGCGATGCCGGGCGGGGACTTGAGCAGCGGCGCGACGCCGGCGGACCCACGCCTGAAACCGTGCTCGTCTACCCGATCAGCCGACAGGCCAGACATGGCATCGGCATGAGCCCGCCGGGACATGGCTCTTGGGAACCCTTGATCGGAACCACTCGCGCAGCCGTGCTCCACGCTGTCGGCTCCGGCGCCACCACCACCTCACCTCGCTGGGTGCCGACCTTCACCAGCAAGCCGCACTCCCCAAGATGCCGACCGGGCCCTGGCACGTTTGGGCGAAGTCGCTCGCGCCGCAGCCTCCCAGGGCGCTGGACAGAAGGAACTGCGAGCTTCGGAGCGACGTTGACGGCCCTGGCAGTCTCCCCCGGACCTTCGCCCCGGAGCCGTCCACCCCGGGACGGAACTCGCCGATCGGGCTCGCCGGAGCGGGCCGGACGGCGAGGGCTACGGGCGCTCGGGCGTACCCAGCAGGCCGCGGTTGTACGCCTCCGCAACCGCCGACGCGCGGTCGTTGACGTCGAGTTTCGCGTAGATGTTCAGCAGGTGCGTCTTGACCGTGGCCTCGGTGATGAACAGCCGGGCGGCCGCCTTGCGGTTGCTGTGGCTGGCCGCGACCAGCCGTAACACCTCCAGCTCGCGCTGGCTCAACGGCCCGGTCGAAGGCGCCGGGGTGCGGAGCCGGCTCATCAGGCGGGCGGCCACCGACGGCGAGAGCGCGGCCTCGCCGCGCGCGGCCGAGCGTACGGCACGGACGAGTTCCTCGCGCGGCGCGTCCTTGAGCAGGTAGCCGGTGGCGCCCGCCTCGATCGCGGGCAGCACGTGGCTGTCGGTGTCGTACGTCGTCAGCACCAGCACCCGGGCCGGCACACCGCGCCTGGCCAGCTCACCGATCGCGGTGACGCCGTCCATACCCGGCATCCGCAGGTCCATCAGGATCACGTCCGGCGCGAGGGCCTCGGCCAGCCGGACCGCCTCGGCCCCGTCCGACGCCTCCCCCACCACGGTGAACTCCGGATCGCGGGCGAACATGCTGCTCAGCCCGTCACGCACGACCGGGTGGTCGTCGACGACGAGCAGCTTGATCGCGTCACTCATGTGCCTGCCTCCGGCGTGTGCGCGGGCAGGCAGGCCGAGATCCCGGTCCCGCCGCCCAGCTCCGATTCGATTCGCAAAGCGCCCGACAGCGCCTCGATCCGCTGCCGCATCGCCACCAGCCCGAAGCCCCCGTCGTGACCGGCGCGCGCGTCCAGGTCGAAGCCGGGGCCGTCGTCGCGGACGTCGAGCACCGCCTGCCGATCGGTGTAGGAGAGGGTGAGGCCGACGCGGGTGGCGGTGGGCGCGTGCTTGGCGACGTTGGCCAGCGCCTCCTGGGCGACCCGTAACAGGGCGACCTCGGCCTGCGGGGGCATCGTCCGGGTCTCGCCGGTGACGGCCACCTGGACCGGAAGGCCGTGGCGCGCCGACCACTTGGCCGCCACCTCGGTGACGGCGTCGGCCAGCCGGCCGGACTCCAGGGGTTCGGGACGCAGCTCGTTCACCGAGCGCCGCGCCTCGGTGAGGCTCTCCCTGGCCAGCGCGGTCGCCGCCGCGTGGTGCCGCCGCCACGCGGCCGGGTCGTCGGCCGCCTGCTCGGCCGCCTGCAACTGCGTGACGATGCCGGTCAGGCCCTGGGCCAGGATGTCGTGGATCTCCCGCGCCATCCGGGCCCGCTCGTCCAGGACGCCGGTCTCATGAGCCTGCTCGACCAGCCGTTCCTGGAGTGCCGCGTTCTCGGCCAGGGCCGCGGCCAGCCGGGCGTTGGCCTCCCTGCTCTCGCGCAGCGCCGTCTCCCGTGCCGCGTAGTAGCGTGCGCCGACCTCGCTGAGCCAGGCCATCAGGCACATCGGCACGACGTTGACGGTCAGGACCCCCAGGTACTCCAGCAGGCCCGTCCAGGTGCCGAAGTCCAGGCCGGCCGACTGCGCCGTGCCCGCCACCACCGCGACGCCCGCGATGAAGTACAGCTCACGCGGCCAGCCGATGATCCGGAAGGCGTAGAAGTACAGCGCGGGCGTGTAGACGCCGAACCACGGATCGCGTACGACCATGACCAGCCCGAACAGGATCAGGCCCGCGATGAACACGCTCATCACGCCGACTCGCCCGCGCCACTGCGGGTGCAGCGTGAAGAGCACGAGCTTCCACACCGCGGCTGCCGCGCAGAGCGCGAGGTCGAGGGCGAGCGAGCCCGGCTGGTCGTGCTTGACGACGATCGTCAGGGCGGCCATGACGGCCAGCAGCACGTACGGGATCACGGTGATCATGGGAAGGAGCCGTCGCTCCCAGCCCGCCGGCGCGGCCATCCGCCAATTGTCCATCGCTCACCTGCTCCCAGAACAATCTAGCCGCCGCCGTCGAGACTCCCGCGCCGCTGGAAGCACCGTCCGGCGCCCTCGGGTCGGCGCGCTCAGCCCCGGTCCGCCGGCCTCCGGTTGAGCTGGACGACCACGGGCAGCAGGAGCAGGCCGCAGACACCCTGCTCCAGCTTGAACCACAGCGGGAACAGACCGGGCAACGCGATGATCACCACGATCGCGACCAGCATGATCGAGGTGACGATCCGCAGCCGCAGCAGCATCTTCCGCTCACCCCTGGCCGCCCGTGCCGCGAACAACCAGGTGACCAGCGAAGCGACGGCGACGAGCGTGCCGCGGACCCACACCGAGTCGGGGACCATCGCCGCGTCGTTCCGGAACACGACCATCGTCACCAGCGTCAGCACGCTGACCACGACGTACCCTCTGACCAGCCACACCATGTTGCGCATCTCGACCATCTCCGTCCTTGGTGCTCACCGACGGGATTCAGCGTCGCAACAGAGGCGCCCTGCGCGGATCGCCCGATCCGCCGATTGGGCGGTGGATTCGCGCGACCGTTCAAGTGGTGGAGCCGATCAACCGATCGGTGGAGCACGCCCTGGCTGAACGCCCCGGTCCGGGACGACCGTCCCGGACGCGAGGACGGTGAGCGCTCAGAGGAGACCGCACGCGCGGCAACCCACACCAGCGGTGCTTTCAGATGCGTGTGCCCAGCGTGCGGAGACGGCGAGCAGACCGGCGGCCAGGGCGCGGCCGTGCGCGGCGGCGTGCTCGCCGTCGCCCAGCCGGATCCGCCGGTCTTCGTGGTGCAGCACCCACGGCGCCGTCCGGCTGCCGGGCGACTGCGATGCCTGCGCCGGCCGACCTCACCCCGCGAGCCCCCTCACCGAGGTCGCCGCTGAGGTCGGCCAGTGCGGGCAGCGCCAGCCCGGCAGCGGTCTGGGCGGCGGCCAGCCGCTCACGTAGCTCCCGCACCTGTTCCTTGAGCTTGCTTTCGGCCCGGGCGGGGCGGGCCTGCAGCCGCGCGGCGAGCACGAACCCCGCCAGCACATCGGTCTCGAACTCAGCCAGCTACTGCGGCCCGGCCGAGCCGCGTGCCTCGCGAAGTTCCCGCACGACCGACAGGCTCAACCCACGTCTCCTCGTCTTCGACGCCGATGTCAGACGATCGAGGAGGACGATGGACCTTCACAATCTCCTAGTAGCCGGCACGTCGATCGCGTGCCCGTCCAGGGTGGCCTTGTACCAGACCTCCCCGATCTGGGCGTCAACTCTGCCCGTGCTCAGCCGCGGGGAATCGACCTACAGTTTTGGCCTTGCACCCACAACGAGCCCTCTGCCCAGCCGGTGTGACAGGCGTAGTAGATCTGACCTGCCGCGCCGATGACGAAGTTGCTCAGGGGACCCCAGTGGCCCGTGTTGCAGCTGGTTCCCCGGACGGTGGATTCAGAGGCATCGACGGATTCGCATGTTATGACGGTGGCGGCGTGGGCTGCAGGGAGCGGTGCGGCGGCTATCGCAGCAGCAGCGACGAGAGGGGCCAGCAGGGGCAGAGCGAGTCGCATGATCGGATCCCTTCCGGAGGTGTGGGCGTGGCGGACGCCACCCCATCAATCATTAACTCTATGTAGTTATATGGCCACTATCTGTGGCAGAAGGTTTGACATACTCGCCCGCGCTCTCGGCAAAATCAGAACAGCCCGGCGAACCCCATCGCCTCCTCATCAAACGCCACCACAGGAACGGGCACCCCATTTCCCAGCCCGCGTCTCTCCCGGTCAGACGCCCTGGTCCTGGCCCAGCCGCCCCACGACTCGAGCCTCACGCCGCACCCATCATCCCGGCGCCGGAACTCCTCCCCGCCCGCGCCACGAGCCGCTCTCCTGCTCGGTCTCGAAGAAGTCCGGACCGATGCTGATCTCCCGGGACCGGCCCGTCCCCCCTACCTCCTGGGAGATCGTCGTGGTGTCGGCGGTACGCACCGGACGCCTTGTTGTCCCAGGTGGCCGGAGGCCCGCCGCGCCGCTTGACGGAGAAGCGCACGCGCTCTTCTTCGCGAACTGCTGCTCGACCGCCTCGGCGACGGAGTCGAGGGACTGCCACCCGGGAGCCGCATCCCCAGCGCGGCACTCATGTGCCTCATGAGCCGACGATCGCAGATGATGATCTCTACCTCGCCCCGGCAGCGCGGCCCGCCCCGGGAGGGGCAGCCCGGTCGGCAGGCAAGCCGGTGGCCTACCGCCGACGCCACCCGCGAGGACCTGCCCGACTTCGCTTTCCCACGCGAGACCTGGCTGGTCGGCGCGCTGCCGGCCGAGCAGACCGACGAACGGACCGAAGCACGCCGCAACATGGGCTTGGACGTCCTGGCCGAAGCCCGCATCCAGCCGATCCCGACCAGCGCAGCGCAGACACTTACCGCTTGACCTGCAGAAACGGGCGGCCCCGCCCCTTCCGCCGCGGCGAGCGGAGAGGACGGGGACGGGTTCCCTCGGCGGTGAGCGGTCAGAAGGACGGATGCGTGTGCACCCGTCGTCCCTCCACGTAGGTGGCGAGGACGGTGATACCGCCCAGGTCACCGGGGGGGACGGCGAACGGGTCGGCGTCGGTGACGATGAAGTCGGCGAGCTTGCCGGGCTCGATGGTCCCCGTCCGGGTGTCGAGGTGGTTGATCCGGGCGGTGCCGATCGTGTACGCCGACAGGGCCGCCGCCACCGGGAGGCGCTGCGCGGGCAGGAACGGCCGCCCCGATCCGTCGGGGAGCATCCGGTTGACGGCGACGTGGATGCCGAGGAACGGATCCGGGCTGCTCACCGGCCAGTCGCTGCCCGCGGCGAGGGCGGCGCCCGAGCGCAGGAGGTCGCCGAAGGGGTACTGCCAGGTGGCGCGCCGGTCGCCGAGGAAGGGAATGGTCAGCTGGTCCATCTGCGGCTCGTGCGCCGCCCACAACGGCTGGATGTTGGCGGTGACCTCCAGGGCCGCGAACCGCGGCACGTCGTCGGGATGGACGACCTGGAGGTGGGCGATGTGATGCCGGTTGCCCTTGCGCCCGTTGACCTTGAGCGCCGCCTCGAACGCGTCCAGCGCCTCCCGGGCGGCTCGGTCGCCGACCGCGTGCACGTGGATCTGGACCCCGACGGCGTCCAGCCGGGTGATGTGGGCGCGCAGGTCCTCGGGTCCGATGAAGCTGATGCCGCTGTTGCCGGTCCGGCATCCGCAGCCGTCCAGGTAGGGGGAGGTCATGGCGGCGGTGTAGTTCTCCGCCACGCCGTCCTGCATGATTTTCACGCTGGTGGCTCTGAACCGTCCGGTGGTGGTACGGCGGGCGAGCAGTTCGGGGATCTGCTCCTCGCCCCGGTCCCGGTCCCACCACAGGGCGCCGACCACGCGCCCGGTGAGCATCGAGGCGTCGGCGGCGGCCTGGTAGGCGCGCTGGACCTCCGGGCTGACCATCGCGTCCTGCCATGCCGTCACTCCGGCCTGGTGCAGGCGTCGCTGGCCCGCCTGGAGGCCGCGGAGCAGGTCCTCGTCCGTCGGTTCGGGCACGTGCCTGCCCACGAGCGAGGCGGCGCCCTCGTGCAGGGTTCCTTGGGGGGTGCCGTCCGGTTCGCGTTCGATGCGGCCATCGGCCGGGTCGGGGGTGCTGTGGTCGACGCCGCACAGTCGCAGGGCCTCGGTGTTGACCCATGCGCCGTGCCCGTCCCTGTTGGTCAGGTAGACCGGCCGGTCGGGGACGACCTCGTCGAGCGCGATCCGGCTCGGTGTGCCGCCGGGGAACCATTCCATGGACCATCCGCCGCCGGAGATCCAGCGCGTCTCGGGATTGGCCGCGGCGTACGCGCGGACCGCGGCGAGGGCGTCGGCGGCGTCCCGCGCCTCGTGCAGGTCGCACCGGGTCATGGTGAGCCCGGCCAGGACCGGGTGCACGTGGGCGTCCTGGAATCCGGGAAGCAGGGTCCGGCCGGCCAGGTCGACGACCTCGGTCCGCGGGCCCGCAAGGTCGCGCATCTCCTCGTCGTCGCCGAGTGCCAGGATCCGCCCCTCGCGTACGGCCACCGCACGGCTCGGGGTGCCGGCCATGGGGCGTACTCGGCCGTTGACGAACAGGATGTCGGCAGAAGTCATGAAACTCTCCTCAGAGCTGCGGGCGGGTGGACCACGGCAGGACGCGTTCGACGGCGGCGCCGATGTGGAAGACGGTCGCGTCGTCGTAGCTGCGGCCGACGATCTGCACCCCGGTCGGCACGCCGTATGACGACAGGCCCGACGGGACGTTGAGCACGGGGCAGCGGCTGGCGATGTTGAACACGGGCGTCAGCGAATACTCCAGGTAGTGGTCGAGCTGGACGCCGTTGACCGTCAGCTTCGTGTCCACGTAGTCCTCGCCCGCGGGCAGCGCGGCGGCGCCGGCGGTGGGGCAGATCAGCGCGTCGTACCGGTCGAGCAGGTCACCGATCACGGCGTAGACGCGGCCCTCCAGCTCCAGCCCGGCCAGGAAGCCGTCGCGCGCCAGCGCGGCGCGAGAGTCCTCGGCGAAGGCGAGGGCGTAGGGCGTGAGCTCGTCGCGGTGCGCGTCGGCCACGCCGGCGACCATGGGGCCGAAGATGGCGCCGAAGTGGATGAAGGCCGCGCGCATGACGTCGGCGCGCCGCAACGGCACTTCCACCTGCTCCACGACGGCCCCGGCCGTGGCCAGCGCGTCGGCGACCGCGCGGGTGTTGGCCGCGACGTCCGGCTCGATCTCCCAGTTCCCCAGGTCCGGTGAGTACGCGATGCGCAGCCCTGCGACGTCGCCGAGGCGTTCGGGGACGTGTACGGCGGGGCGGATGGAGACGACGTCGGCCGGGTGCGGCCCGACGATGACGTTCTGCAGGAGCGCGCAGTCGGCGACGGTGCGGGCCATCGGGCCGTCATGGCAGTAGTGGTCCAGGTTGTACGGCGACATCGCGGGCACCCGCCCGTAAGGCGGCTTGTATCCGACCGTTCCGGTGGCCGCGGCGGGCAGGCGGATCGAGCCGCCGATGTCGGACCCCGTGGCCAGCGTCGCCGTCCCCGACGCCAGGGCCGCGCCCGCGCCGCCGGAGGAGCCGCCGGGCGAATAGTCCAGGTTCCAGGGGTTACGGGTGATGCCCCACAGCCGGGAGTGCGTGTAGGCGGCGCAGCAGAACTCCGGAGTGGTGGTGCGGGCGTGGACGATCCCGCCGGCGGCGATGACGCGCTCCACAACCGGGTGGGTGGCGTCGGCGACGTGGCCGGCGTAGGCCAGGGAGCCGTCGCTGGCCCGCCTTCCCGCAATCGGCTGCTCGTCCTTGGTGGCGACCGGGAGCCCTTCGAGCGGTCGCGGCGACCCGTGGACGTAGGCGTGCTCGGCCTTCCTGGCCTGGTCGAGCGCCTGCTCGAACATCGTCTCGCTGAGCGCGTTGACCCGGGGCTCGACGGCCTCGGCCCGCTCGATGACCGCGGTCATGAGCTCGACGGGCGACAGAGCCCGGGTCCTGAACAGCTCCAGGGCTTGCGTGGCGGGCAGGTGCGCGAGGTCACTCACATGATCTCCTGAAGGGCGCGCCGGTCGGCGGCGATCTGTACGGGGTCCCAGCCGGGCCGCGGCACGGAATGCAGCAGCAGGCGGGTGTAGGGGTGCTGGGGGGCGGCCAGGACCTGCTCGGTCGGCCCGGCCTCGACGACCTTGCCGCGGTACAGCACGACGATGTCGTCGGCCGCGTGCCGGACCAGGGCCAGGTCGTGGGTGATGAACAGGTAGGCGATGTCGAGAGTGCGGCGGATCCGCGCCAGCAGGTCGAGGATCTGCGCCTGGATGGAGACGTCGAGCGCCGAGGTGGCCTCGTCCAGGATGAGCACCTTCGGTTCGGTGGCGAGCGCGCGGGCGATGGCGACCCGCTGGCGTTGCCCGCCGGACAGCCGTCTGGGCAGCGCGGCCGCCTCGCGTTCGCCGAGCCCGACGCGTTCCAGCAGCTCATCGCGCCGGGCCTGCCGGGCCTGCCGGTCCATGGCGAAATGCAGGCGCAGCGACTCCTCCACGCATTCGCTCACGCTGATGCGCGGATCGAGGGAGAGGTAGGGGTCCTGGAAGACCATCTGGATCTCCCGCGCCCGCGCGAGCCTGGCCCGGCGGCCGCGCGGGACGCGCGAGCGGTCGCGGCCCTCGACGCCGATCCGTCCCGCGTCCGGGATCTCCAGGCCGACGAGCATGCGCGCGGTCGTCGTCTTGCCCGATCCCGACTCGCCCACCACGGCGAGCGAGCCGCCCGCCCGCAGCGAGAAGGAGACGCCGTCCACGGCGGTCTTGCCGCCGAACGCCTTGCGCAGCCCCTCGACCTCCAGCACGTTCTCAGTCATGGACCGGCTCTCCCGCTCTCAGGCACGCCACCTGGGCGTGCTCCAGGGTCTCCAGCACGGGCCGCCGCTCCCGGCACCGCTCGACGGCCAGGTGGCAGCGGGCCGCGAACGCGCAGCCGTCCGGCGACTCCGCGAGCGACAGGGGCCTGCCCGGCACCCCGTGCGGGGGCTCGTGCGACTCCAGCCGGGGCGTGGCCGCCAGCAGCCCGGCCGTGTACGGGTGGCGGGGCCGGGCGAAGAGCTCGCCGGTGGCCTGCTCCTCGACGATCCGGCCCGCGTACATCACGTAGATGCGATCGCAGATGGCCGCGGCCAGCTCCAGGTCGTGGGTGACGAACAACATGCCCATCCCCCGCTCGGTTCTCAGGTGCGACAGGATCGCGATGACTTCCGCCTGTGTGGTGACGTCCAGCGCGGTCGTCGGCTCGTCGGCGAGCAGCAGGTCGGGCTCGGCGGCGAGCGCCCCGGCGATCATCACCCGTTGCAGCATCCCGCCGGAGAACTCGTGCGGGTGGCGGCGCAGCGCGGCTCGCGGGTCCTCGATGCCCACCGCCTCCAGCAACCCCTCCGCACGATCGAGGGCCTGCCGGTACGGCAGGCCGCCCGCCCGCAGCCCCTCGGTGACGAAGTCGCCGATCCGCCGGACGGGATTGATCGACGCCCGCGGATCCTGGAAGATCATCGCCACTCGGCGACGGCGCAGGTCACGCAGTCCCGCGGCGGTCTGCGACAGCACGTCCTGGCCGTCGACCAGGACGCGCCCGCTCACGGCGGTCTGCCGGGGCAGCAGGCCGAGCACGGCCCGGCAGGTGACGGACTTGCCCGACCCGGACTCGCCGACGAGCCCGACGGCCTCGCCCTGGGCGACACGCAGCGACACCGCGTCCAGGATGGGCCGTGCGGCCTGGCCGGGCGCCAGCCGTACGGTCAGGTCGTTGATCTGGAGCATCAGCGCTCCCTCCCGGAGACGCGGTCGGCGATGCCCTCGCCGACGATGCTGAAGGCCACCACCGTGACCACGACGGCGGCGCCGGGGACCAGCGCGGGCAGCATGGCGCCCTGCAGCAGCGCGGACGCGCCCTCGTTGATCATGGCGCCCCAGTCCGGGACGGGCGGCTGCGTGCCGAACCCGAGGAAGGACAGCGCCGCGAGGTCCATGAGCGCGTACCCGAAGTTGATCGCCGACTGCGCGAGGATCAGCGGCACGACGTTCGGGACCAGGTGTCTCAGGCAGATGACCCAGCCGGACCAGCCCTGCACCCGGTAGGCGTGGATGTAGGGACGGGACATCTCCCGCAGGGCGACGCCGCGCGCCAGCCGTCCGACGTAGGGGGTGTACGCGATGCTCATCGCCACGACGGGCGCGGTCAGACCGGGCCCGAACATGGCCACCAGGCTGATCGCCAGCAGCAGCGCGGGGAAGGCGAAGACGAAGTCCATCGCGCGCGACAGGACCGCGTCGGCGACCCCGCCGGTCCAGGCGGCGAGGACGCCGAGCAGGGTGCCCGCCACCGTCGACAGGGTCACCACCAGGAGAGGGCCGAGCAGTCCCGCCCGCGCGCCGAAGATCAGGCGGGACAGGACGTCGCGGCCGGACTGGTCGGCGCCGAGCAGGTGATCGGCGCTCGGGCCGCTCAGCGCGGCCGAGAAGTCGATGGCGAGCGGGTCGTGCGGCGCCACGACCGGGGCGAGGATCGCCACCGCCACCAGGACGGCCAGGACGGCGACGCCGGCGACGGTCGTCCTGTCGGCCGGGAGCCGGTATCGGCGGTGGAGGGTCACGGCTGTCAAGGGGACTCCTTCGCTACGCCCTGCGCAGGCGCGGATCAATGGCCGGTTGGACCAGGTCGACCAGCAGGTTGGCGCCCACGAAGACGACGACGATCAAGGTGGTGACGGCCTGCACGACCGGGAAGTCCTTGACGGTGACCGAGCTGACCAGCAGCTGCCCGATCCCGGACAGGCCGAAGGCGGTCTCCACGATCGAGGTGGCGACGAGCAGCCCGGCGATCACCGTGCCGGTGACCGTGCTGATCGGGCCGAGCGAGTTGCGCAGGACGTGGCGCCGGATCACCGCGTTCTCCTGGACGCCGCGCGAGCGCGCCACCTCGACGTGCTCGCGGGCCAGCTCCTCCAGCATGGACGCGCGGGTGACCCGGGCCAGCAGGCCGGCGAACGTCAGGGCGAGCGCGGCCGCGGGCAGGGTCAGATGCCAGAGCCGGTCGACCAGCCCCTCACCGTTGCCGAAGGCGGGGAACCAGCCGAGCTGGACGGAGAACAGCGAGATCAGGCCGATCGCCGCGACGAACGAGGGGGTCGCGGTGGCCACCCCGGTGCCGATGAGGACGACCCTGTCGAGCGGGCCCGGCCGCAGCGCGGCCAGGGCGCCGAGGATCAGCCCCGCGGCCACGATGAGCAGCCCGGCGTAGCCGACCAGGAAGAGCGTGGTGGGCAGCCTGGCCAGGAGCAGACCGGTCACGTCCTGGCGGAACTGCACCGAGCGGCCGAAGTCCCCGGTCACCGCGCCGCCGACCCATTTGAGGTACTGCGTGAGGAACGGATCGTCCAGGTGGTACTGGGCCCTGATCGCCGCGATCGCCTCCGGGGACGCCGAACGCCCTTGGGTGAGGAACGAGGCCGGGTCGCCGGGAGCCAGGTACACGGCGGAGAACACCGCGAACGAGGCCCCTAGCAGGGTCGCGACCAGCCCGGCGAGCCTGCGGGCCAGGAAGGCGCCCATCAGTCGGCCGACCCGAGCACCGCGGCCCAGGGATAGACGAGCTGGGTGATGCCGGTGGGCGCGCCGGTGAGCCGCTTGTTGAGGAACATGCTGTGCGGCACCTCGTACAGCGGGATCCACACCATGTCCCGGACGGCGATCTCCTGCAGCTCGGCGACGACGGCGGCGCGGGCCGCGGGGTCGGCCTCGGCGCTCGCCCGGTCGACGAGCTTGTCGTAGTCGGGGTTGGAGTAGCCGCCGTAGTTGGCGAAGTTGCCGGTCTGCAGGATCCCGTAGAACTCCAGCGGGTCGGGGGTCGAGTCGTACCAGATGGTCATGACCAGGTCGATGCCCTCGCGGGCCTTGGGGTCGGAGAACAGCGCGGAGTAGGCGTCGGGGGCCACCGCCTTCTGCTCGACCTGGAGTCCGATGGCCTGGCCCGCGGCCTGGACGGCGTTGGCGATGACGCCGATGTCGGGAGCCATCGTGCTCGTGGCGATCACGATCTTCCTGCCTGTGCCGCCGGCCTCCTTGACCAGCTTCTTGGCCGCTTCGAGGTCGGTGTTCAGCTCGGGGAGCTTGGCGTAGTACTGCTGGGCGGCCTCGGGGGCGATCCCCCACGCGCCGATCGCCGCCGGCGCCTTGGCCGGTGTGGCGACCCCGGCCACGCTGGCCTTGAGGATGTCCTTGCGGTCGAGCGCCATGGACAGCGCCTTGCGCAGCCTCAGGTCGCCGAGCGTGCCCTTGAGGTCGAGCGGGATGAGGCTGACGGCGGCGGTGTTGGGGCCGAAGTACAGCTTGCCGCTGGAGGCGGCGCCCAGGCGGGTGAAGCCGGTGGTGGGGACCAGGTAGCTGCCGTCCGCCTCGCCCGAGAGCAGGGCGTTGACGCGGGCCGCCGGGTCGGAGATGAAGACGTTCCGGACGGTCGCGGCCCTGGCCTTGAGCGCGGCGTCCCAGTAGCCGTCGAAGCGCTTGAGGTTGATCGCCTGGCCCTTGTCCCACCTGTCGAGCGAGTACGGCCCGGTGCAGTTCACGCCCTTGTCCGGGGTGCCGTACCCGGTACCCTCGCGGGCCAGGAACGCGGCGCTCTCGATGGTCCCGGCCGATGTGCCCATCTGCTCGTTGAACAGCTGGTCGGGCTTCTTCATGTGGACGGTGACCTCCATGGGGCCCGTCTTCTCCACCGATTTGACGTTCTGGTAGGACGAGACCCAGTACGACCCCACCTTCGGATCCATGTGCCGGCGCATGCTGGCGACCACGTCGTCGGCGGTGAGCGGCGAGCCGTCATGGAAGCGCACGCCCTCGCGGATCGTGTACACCCAGCGCCCGGGGTTGGGCGATTCGGCCTTGCTCGCGAGCCCCGGCTCGACCCGGAAGTCGGGCGTGATCCGCATGAGCTGCTCGCACACGTTGGCGAGCACGGTGTTGGGCGGGTAATCGAAGGCGTAGGCGTAGTCGAGCGACTGCGGCTCCGCGTAGAGCGCCCAGGTCACGGCGTCCACCGGGCCCTTGGCCGGCGGGAGGTCCGCCGTGACGGTGAAGGCGCCGGCTCCGGACGCCTTCGGAGCGGCCGTGCCGCCTCCGCAGGCAGCGGCCGCCAGTACGGTCAGCGCCGCGGCGGCGAGACGAGCGGTACGCATCGGACCACCTCTTCCTCGTGCGGGAAAGTGCCACGAGTATTGGTGAAGGAACGTTCCTGCACAAGACACTGAAGGAACGATTCAGCAACGGTCAGCGAGGTGGCGAATTGCCTGACATCCTGCAAAGATCGGACCCATGGAAGAGCCAGAGCGTAAGGTCGGCGCGCGCGTACGCCTGGTCGACGTCGCCCGCGCGGCGGGGGTGTCCAAGACCACCGTCTCGGACGCGCTCAACGGCGCGGGCCGCCTCCCCGACGCCACCCGCGAGCACGTCCGGCAGGTGGCGCGCCGGCTCGGATACCGGCCGAACGCCACGGCGCGGCGGCTGCGCGCCGGGCGCTCACGCCTGCTCGGCCTCGCCGCCCGCGAGTTCGTCGAGCATCCGTGGTTCTACACTGAGCTCGCCTACTTCGCCCGGCTGACCGCCGCCACGACCCGCGCGGGCATGACCCACGGATACGGCGTGGTGCTGCTGCCCACCACCGGCCCCGACGACTACTGGACGGACCTGCCTCTCGACGGCGTGTTCGTGGTGGATCCGGTCGAGGGAGACCCCCTGGTCGGAGACTTTCTCGCCGCGGGAGTGGCCGTGGTCTCCGACCGCAGAGCCGTGGCGGGGACACCGTGGCCATGGGTCGACTTCGACTACGGCGCGGCCCTGCGCGGTGTGCTCGACCACCTGGCGGCGGCGGGCGCCCGGCGGATCGCCGCGGTCGGCGCCCCGACCACGGCCTGCTACCACCGGGATTCCGTCCAGGCCTACCTCGACTGGTCTGCGGAGAGGGGCCGCGTCCCGTTGCTGGCCCAGCTCGGCGGGCCCGGCTTCGAGCCGACGCTGGCCGCGGTGGAGAGGTTGCTGGGTGATCCCGAGCCGCCGGACGCGCTGGTCGTGCTCGTCGAGGTCAGCCCGTCCCTGCTCCTGGACAGGATCCGCAAGCTCGGCAGGTCGGTGCCCGGCGACCTGCTGCTGGTCTGCGCGACGGAGGATCCCACAGCGCCGTTCACGGATCCGCCCGTCAGCACGCTCAGCTTCCTGCCGGTCGAGACGGCCGACATCGCGGTCGGGATGCTCGTCGACCTCATCGAGGGCCGCGGTGTCGCGGGCGGCCGGCTGCTCCAGGCGAGGTTCGACATCCGCGCCTCCTCCGATCCCCGCTCTGCGCCGGGAGGCTGATCACTTTCGAGCCGGGCGCAGGGTCGTCCACGCCAGGGTGAGGGCGGTGCGGAAGGTGTCGGCCTGGTCGGGCGACAGGCCCGAGATCATGCGGTCCTCAAGTTCGGCGGCGGCCTCGGCGTGGGCGTCGAGGAGCGCCCGGCCCTCGTCGGTGAGGTAGAGCAGCAGTTCGCGCTTGTTGGCCGGGTTGGGCGAGCGGCGGATGAGGTGACGCCGGTCGAGGGCGCCGATCAGGTCGGCCATGGCCTGCGGGGTGACGAAGGAGTCGCGGGCGAGCTGGGCGGCGGTCATCCCGTCCTTGTGCTGCAGCACGGTGAGCGCCGTGTACTGCGGCGTGGTCACGCCCGAGTCGCGCAGCATCTCGTCCAGGCGCGACTTGATCGCCAGTTCGAGCCGTTTGACGGCGTACAGCAGCGACGGGGTGGGGCGGGGCGGGGCGCTGGCCATGACGAACAGTATCCCAGCCAGTCATTGACAGGAAACCTGATGATACTTCAGCCTTCTTCATCAGGATTCCTGTCAATTGGAGAGCCTGTGATCCCTCCCTGCCCTGACCTGCCCCCCTCACTGGCGCTGGAGCACCACGGGGACATCGCGGTGCTGTCGTTGAACCGGCCGGCCAAACGCAACGCGCTGGACGAGGCCACGATCGCCGGGCTCGGCGCCTTCTTCGCCGCCCCGCCCCCGTGGGCCATGGCCGCGGTGCTCGCCGCCGAGGGTGCACACTTCTCCGCCGGGCTCGACCTCGGCGAGCTCACCGTACGAGACGCCGTCGGCGGCCTGCACCACTCGCGCGGGTGGCACGAGGCGATGGACCGGATCGGCCACGGTGTCCTGCCGGTGATCGCGGTCCTGAAGGGCGCCGTCATCGGCGGCGGCCTGGAACTGGCCGCGGCCGCGCACCTGCGCGTCGCCGAGGAGTCGGCCTTCTTCGCCTTCCCCGAGGGCAGCCGGGGGCTCTTCGTGGGCGGCGGCGCCTCGGTCCGGGTCTCCCGGCTGATCGGAGCTCAGCCGATGATCGACATGATGCTCACCGGAAGGGTCCTGACGGCCACGGAAGGCGAGGCCCGCGGCCTGGTCGACTACCGGGTGGCCGAAGGCGACGGGATCACCAAGGCCCTGGCCCTGGCCCGGCAGGTCATCGGGAACTCGCCGATCGCCAACTACGCCGTCCTGCACGCCCTGCCGCGCATCGCCGACGCCGACGCCGAGACGGGGCTGCTCCTGGAATCCCTCATGTCGGCCGTGGCACAGAGCAGCACGGAGGCCAAGGCCCGGATACAGGACTTCCTCGACGGCAGGGCCGCCAAAGTCGGCCCTCCGGGAGCCGCCCGATGAGCACCCCCCTCCCCCCGACAGAGCCGCTGTACGTCCCCGGCCCCGAGCAGATCGCCAGGGCGCACGCCACCGGCTTCATCGGCTGGCTCGCCCGCGAGCGCGGCGTGACCGTACCGACCTGGAACGAGCTGCGGCACTGGTCGGTCACCAGCATCGAGGACTTCTGGGCAGCGGTGTGGGACTACTTCGAGATCAAGGCCCACGCGCCCTACGACAGCGTCCTGGCCGAACCGGGCATGCCCGGCGCCCGCTGGTTCCCGGGAGCGACCCTCAACTACGCCGAGCACTGCCTCGGTACGCCCGAGGACGCCGGCCAGGTCGCGGTCGTCGGCCATTCCCAGACCCGGCCGCGCGTCGAACTCACCTTCGCCGAGCTCGCCGAGCAGGTCCGGCGCGTCCGGGCCGGCCTGCGGCGGCTCGGGGTGCGGCGCGGCACCCGGGTGGTCGCCTACCTGCCCAACTGCCCGGAGACACTGATCGCGTTCCTGGCCACGGCGAGCCTCGGCGGCATCTGGGCGAGCTGCGCCCCGGAGTTCGCCGCCCCCGCCGTGGTGGACCGGTTCGGCCAGATCGAGCCGGCCGTCCTGCTCGCGGTGGCGGGCTGCACCTACGGGGACAAGAAGATCGACCGGCGCGAGCAGGTCCAGGCGATCCGGGACGGCATCCCCTCGCTGGAGCACGTCGTGCACGTCCCGTACGGCGGGCTCGACCTCCCCGGCGCCTTGTCCTGGACGGAGCTCGCCGCGCCCACGGACCAGGCGCTGAGGTTCGAGCCGGTGCCCTTCGACCATCCCCTGTACGTGCTGTTCTCCTCCGGTACCACCGGTAAGCCGAAGGCCATCGTGCACGGCCACGGCGGCATCCTGCTGGAGCACCTGAAGAACCACGCCTTCCACTGGGACCTGGGCCCCGGCGACCGGCTGCTGTGGTTCACCACGACGGCGTGGATGATGTGGAACACGCTGGTCTCCGCGCTGCTCGTGCGCTCCTCGATCGTGATGATCGACGGCAACCCGCTCCACCCCGACCTGCGCGCGCAGTGGCGGCTCGCGCAGGAGACCGGCGCCACCCTCATGGGCGCCAGCCCCGGCTACCTGATGGCCTGCCGCAAGGAAGGGGTGCGGCCGGGTGAGGAGTTCGACCTGTCCCGGCTGCGGCAGATCGGCGTGGCCGGCAGCCCGTTCCCCGTCGAGGGTTTCCGGTGGGTGGCCGAACAGTTCGGCCCCGCTGTCCTGCTGAACGTCGGCAGCGGCGGCACCGACGTGTGCACCGGCCTCGTCCAGGGATCGCCGTTGCAGCCCGTGTGGGAGGGGGAGATGTCCGGGCCGAGCCTCGGCGTGGACGCCAAGGCGTTCGACGAGCACGGCAACGTGGTGGTCGGCGGCGTCGGCGAGCTCGTCATCACCACGCCGATGCCCTCGATGCCGGTACGCCTGTGGGGCGACGAGGACGGCCGCCGGATGCGCGAGACCTACTTCAGCCGTTATCCCGGCGTCTTCCGCTTCGGCGACTGGTGCCGTTTCTCCTCCCACGGCTCCTGCGTCATCACCGGCCGATCGGATGCCACGCTCAACCGCGGCGGCGTCCGGCTGGGCACCGCCGAGTTCTACCGGGCCTTGCAGGACGTCGAAGAGGTCACCGACAGCCTCGTCGTCCACCTGGAGAGCAAGGAGGGCGACATGGGAGAGCTGATCCTGTTCGTCACCCTCGCCGACGGGCTCGTCCTGGACGAGCCGTTACGCGCCCGCCTGATCGCGCGTATCCGCGCCACACTGTCCCCGCGGCACGTGCCCGACGCCGTCCTGGCCGTCCCCGCGATGCCCTACGGACGAACCGGCAAGAAGCTCGAAGTCCCCGTCAAGAAGATCCTGTTGGGCGCCGCCCCTGACGAGGTCGCCTCGGCCGGCTCCCTCCTGGACCCGGCGGCGCTCGACGCGTTCACCGCCATCGCCCGCGACCGCGCGAGGCAGGCGTGAAGAGCCCGGCGGACCAGCCGGTCGCCGTCATCGGCACGGGCGTCATCGGCGCCGGATGGGCAGCTCTGTTCCTCGCCCGCGGCCTCGACGTCACCGCCTTCGACCCCGTCCCGGACGCCGAGGAACGGTTGAGGGCCGCGCTCGACCTGGCCTGGCCCGCGCTCACCCGGCTCGGCCTCGCCGACGGCGCCTCCCGCGACCGGCTCACTTTCACCGCGACCGCAGGTGACGCCGTCGCCGGAGCGCGGTTCGTCCAGGAGAGCGGGCCGGAACGCGTCGACCTCAAGCGCACACTGCTGGCCACGCTGGACGAGGCGACTCCGCCGAGCGCCCCGATCGCCAGCAGTTCGTCGGGCCTGATGCCCAGCCACCTACAGGAGATGTGTCCCGCTCATCCCGAAAGGGTGCTCGTCGGACACCCGTTCAACCCCGCCCACCTGATCCCGCTGGTGGAAGTCGTGGCCGGCGAGCGCACCGGCCTCGACATCACCCGGCAGACGATGGACTTCTACCGCTCCGCCGGCAAGCGGCCGGTGCTCGTGCGGCGTGAGGTTCCCGGGCACCTCGCCAACCGGCTCCAGGCCGCCCTGTGGCGGGAGGCGTACTCGCTGGTGGAGCGGGGAGTCGCGAGCGTCGCCGACATCGACGCCGCCATCGCGCACGGCCCCGGCCTGCGGTGGGCCCTGCTCGGCCCGCTGGTCAACCAGCACCTCTCGGGCGGACCCGGCGGGATGGCGCACACCCTGCGCCACCTCGGCCCGCCGGCCCAGACCTGGATGGACGACCTCGGCACGCCGCGGCTCACCCCCGAACTCGCCGGCCTGCTCGTCGACGGCGTGCGCGACGAGCTCGACGGCATCGACCAGGAAGCCATGACGGCCGACCGCGACGCGCTGCTCGTCGGCCTGCTGCAGGCCAAGCGCCGGCACCACGCCCTTCCCTGACACACCGAGAAGGAACGATGATCTACACCCCGCGCATCGACCCGGACGCCATCGTGGCCCTGGACGTCCACGCCCACATCGAGGCCGACCACCACGGCCGCCTCTCCCTCGACGCCGAGCTGATGGCGGCCTCGGCGAAGTACTTCAAAGCCGGTCAGGACCGCACCCCGACGATCGACCGCGTCGCCGCCTACTACCGGCAGCGGAACATGGCCGCGGTGGTCTTCACCGTCGACGCCTCCACCGAACTCGGCCACCCGGCCCTGTCCAGCGAGGAGATCGCCCGTCAGGCGGCCGAGCACGCCGACGTCCTCATCCCCTTCGGCTCCGTGGATCCGCGCCGCGGCCCGGCCGCCGTCGCCCAGGCGCGGCGGCTCGTGCAGGAGTTCGGCGTGCTCGGCTTCAAGTTCCACCCGAGCCTGCAGGGCTTCACCCCCAACGACCCCGCCCACTATCCGCTCTGGCGGGCGCTGGAGGACCTGGGCAGCGTCGCGCTGTTCCACACCGGCCAGACCGGCATCGGCGCCGGCCTGCCCGGCGGGCGCGGCATCAAGCTGCGCCACTCCGACCCGATGCTGCTCGACGACGTCGCCGCCGATTTCCCCGGGCTCACCATGATCCTCGCGCACCCGTCCGTTCCCTGGGTCGACGCCTCCCTGTCCATCGCCGGCCACAAGTCCAACGTCTACCTCGACCTGTCCGGCTGGTCACCGAAGTACTTCCCGCCGCAGCTCGTCCGCCAGGCCGCCGGGCCCCTGCGGCACAAGGTCCTGTTCGGCTCCGACTACCCCGTCCTCACCCCCGACCGCTGGATGGCCGACTTCGCCGCCCTGGACGTCAAGGACGAGGCCAAGCCCCTCATCTACAAGGAGAACGCCCTACGCGTTCTCGGCCTGCGCAGGGCGAGTCGATGAACGCGGCCCGGGTACGGTCAGCCGACTGCGTAGGCGCGGGTCACCGTCTGGGTGACGCCGTCACCGGCGGTGTCCTTGACCGTCGCGCGCAGGGAGACGAACCCCGACGAGCCTGGGTTGGCGACGGTCGCCGTCCAGCCGGAGGCGGCTGCCCGGGTCCTGACGGGCTGCCATGTGGCGCCGTCGTCGGTGGAGAACTCCAGCTTGACCGTGCGCACCGCGGCGCCGCGGGCGCCGGGGTTGCGTTCGATCCACATTGACAGCTGAGTTCGTGACCCGGGTTCGGCCCGGTTCGCGGTGTCGAGGCCTCTGGGCGCGTACCTGACCGCCATCAGCGGCAGGGGCGTGGCCTGCGCCGTACGGGCCGAGCGGAACGTCCAGACGGCGTCGACACCTGTGGACAGGGCGTTCACGGACATGTCCCTGTGCGAGGACACGGCGAGGGTGTAGGTGCCGGCGTCCTGCGGCAGCGTCGCGGACAGCGCGCACTGATCGCTGTTGCCGGGCGCGCACCCGGCGATGCCGCTGGTGGCGATCTGCCTGCCGTCGCGCGAGAGGGTCAGGGTGCCGGTGGCGGTGGCGTCCATGCCGGTCAGCTCCGCGACGCCGTCGGTGTAGAGCCGGCCCGCGAAGAACTGGAGCGTGTCCCCGCTGCGGCTGCCGCCGGGCGTGGCGAACGACGGACCCGCGACCGCCGCGTTCCAGACCTCGGAGAAGGCGCGCTCGCGCACCCGGCTCGTGCCGATCTGCCGGGAACCGCCCGTCTGGAACTCCGAGGACCAGGCGAGCCCGGGGCTCCGGTAGTGCGTCATGGCGGAGGGCAGCGGGATTTCCCTGGTGGGCAGGGTGAGTGCCCAGATGCCGGCCGGGTCCAGCGGTCCCGTCCACATGGTGCCCGTGCCGGTCGCGCCCGAGGCGCGGAACGTCTCGGATGCCTTGACCAGGTCCCTGGTCCGCGCCGAATAGGTGGGGTCGTCCGGGATGCCGCCTGTGCGGCGGTCGACGAGGTCGTAACGGTAGGGGCTGGGCGCGGCGTCCTTCTTGTGCCAGACGCTCCAGGACTCGTAGGTGAGCCCTGGTTGCCGGACGGGAATGACGTAGTAGCCCTCATTGGGGTCCTGACCGGAGGAGTACCAGCCGTACTGCCATGGACCGTTGGCGAGGTGGAGGCCGAACTCCTGGTCGGCCGCGGCGGTGGGGTCGTCCACGGCGAACCGGATCCGCTTGCCCTCGCGCGCGTCGACCGTGATGCGCACGTCGTCGTCATCGACCGCGAGCGGCCGGTGTCCGGTCGTCAGGACGACGGGGTCGAAGTCGTAGATCTCGGTGTAGAGGTTCCAGGCGCCCTTCGGGAGCCGCGCCTTCGCCACCCCGTCGCGGAAGCGGAGGGTCCGCTGAGCACCGCTCGCCTGGTCGTAGACCATTCCGTACGCCCTGCCGGCCGGAACGCCCGACCTGGCGACAGCGGTGACGGTGACGTCGTGGGACTCCGGTTCCACGTACGCGCCCGCCGGCGTACGGAGGACAGTGTCGCCGGAGGTGGCGGTGAGCACGCCCGGGTAGTCGCCGGCGGCCTTGCCGGCGACGTCGACAGTGAGGGAAAGGGACGCCTGCCCGCCCGCCGGGACCTCCAGCTTGTCCTGCGGCAGCTTCAGCACGTCAGTGTCGGTCGTGAGGTTCAGGGTGACGGGGGTGTCCCCGTCGTTGGTGTAGGTGATCGTCCGGGTCGCCTGGTCGCCACCGGTGTGCTGCCACGGGAAACCGGCCCAGACAGTGGCGGGAGAGGCGATGACCGGCTGCGCCAGCGCGCGGGGCACGTCCACCCGCCCGGCGCCCTGATCGTAGAGGCCGGTCCCGCTGGTGGGCTTGGCGCTGTCGACCAGCGCGGCCTTGAGCTGCTGCCCGGTCCAGCCGGGGTGTCGCTGGGCGAGGATCGCCGCCGCGCCGCTCACGTGCGGCGCCGCCATGGAGGTCCCGCTGTGCGCCACGTGGGGCCCGTCTGCGGTGCCCTCGGCCGCTGCGGCGACGATGTCCACGCCAGGGGCGGTGATCTCGGGCTTGATCGCGTGATCGCCCGCTCTGGGGCCCTTGCTGGAGAATTCGGATACCCGGTCCGACCGGTCGACGGCGCCTACGGAGAGCGCGGCGTCCGCGGTGGACGGGCTGGTCACGGACCCTTCGCCGCCCTCGTTGCCGGCCGCCACCACGAAGAGCGTGCCCGTCCGTTCCGACAAGGTGTTCACCGCCTGCTCGACGGGATCATCGCCGGGCTCGTCCACCGTGCCGAGGCTCAAGTTGACGACCTTGGCGCGGACCTCGGTGGCGGCCCACTCCATGCCTGCCAGCAACGCCGAGTCGGCGATACCGTCGACGCCGCCCACCTTCCCCATGGCGATGCGGGCCCCCGGCGCGACGCCTCGGTACTTCGTCCCGGCCCCGGCGACGATCGAGGAGACATGCGTGCCATGGCCGACGCGGTCGGTCATGTCCGGCTCGTCGGAGAAGTTGCGCTCCTGGGTGACGACCCCCCTTGAGATCGGGATGCCCGGCGTCGTAGCCGCTGTCGAGCACGGCCACCGTGACGCCCTGGCCGGTGAACCCCTGCTGCCACGCCTCGGTCGCGCCGATCTGCGCGGTGCTGCGATCCAGCGTGAAGGACCGGCGCCCGTCGAGCCAGATCTTGCCCTTCCCCGCGGCCGGCGTACGAACCCTGCTCACCAGATCCCTCCACGTCCGCGCGGCGGTGCTCTTCGGCACCCGTACCGCCGCCACGCCGAGGTCGCCGAGCTCGCGGGTCAGGCGCGTCCCGCTCAGTGTCGGGGCCGGCTTCTCCCCCAGGGCCTGACTGATCAGCGGGATCTCGTCCGTGTCGGCGTCGCCGTACCTCCATGCGAGAAGCCGGGTCACATCGAAGAGCCGATCGTCGAGCAGTCCCTCGCTGACGAGCGGGAACGCGTCCGAGGGGATCACGTAGAGGTGTCCGTCGCGCAATTGCGTCGAGTAGCGGACCTGCCGTCCAGGGGCGCTCTCCACCCGGTGGCCCCGGCCGCTGACCGTCACCTTGTCCCCGGTCAGGAGCGTCACGCTACCGGAAACGACCGGGCCGGATCCTACGGGGGCCTGCTGCGGAGCCGCGGCGAAAGAGGGTTCCTGAGCCGTGACGACTGCCAAGGAACCGGCCAGTACGGCCGTCACCAATCCTGTTCGCAAAGTTGTGAATGCCACACCCCTACTTGGACGAACCGGCGTGAAGCGTTATGAGGCACGTCCGGAGGGGCGACACTCGGCGTCCGGCCGTTTCTGTTACTTCTGGGCGAGTGCGGCCTGCGATGTCTGCTGGTGAGCGGGTGCCGAGGCCGGGCGCCGTACCAGGAGAAGGGTGATCGCGCCTGCGGCGAGGCCGATCGCGCCGGCGGTCAGGAAGGTGGCGTTCAGGCCGGAGGCGTACGCGGCGGCCTGGGAGACGGTGTGGTCCAGGGCGTCTTGCAGCTTCGAGCGGAAGACGGTGCCGAGGACGGCGACGCTGACCGCGAACCCGAGCTGGCGGAAGGTGCTGACCGCCCCGGCCGCCATGCCGGCGCGTTCCGGCGGCACCGAGGCCATCGTCGCGGCCGTCACGTTCGGCACGGCCACCCCGACCCCGACCCCGACGACGACGGCTCCGGGGACGAGGGCGGCCCAGCCCGAGTCCCCGGTCAGCACCGCCTGGCCTGCCACGCCGGCGCCGACGAGCAGCATCCCGAGGCCGATCGTCCAGCGCGGCGAGACGGCGTGCAGGAAGCGGCCGGACAGCAGAGAGACCACCAACGACACCGCGGGGATCGGCAGGATCACCAGCCCGGCCTGGAGCGCGCCGAGCCCCTGGACGGACTGCAGCCACATTGAGGTGTACATCAGGTACGCGAACGCCGCCCCCGACATCGCCAGGGAGCCGATCATGATTCCGGTGAAGGACGGGCTGCGGAACAGGCGAAGGTCCAGGATGGGGGACGGGCTACGGGCCTCGACCGCGACGAAGGCGGCCAGCGCGATCGCCGCGGCGGCGAACGTCCCGACAATGACGGGCGATCCCCAGCCGTCCTCGCCGGCCCGGGTCAGCGCGTAGACCGACGCGCCCGCCGCGGTGGCGAACAGCGCGATGCCCGGCAGGTCGATCCGCCGCGCGTCCGGGTTGCGGGACTCATCCACCACGCGCAGGGTCAGCGCCACGGCGGCCACGCTGACGGGCAGGTTGACCAGGAACGTCGACCTCCAGCCGAGTCGCTGGGTCAGCAGCCCGCCCAGGATCGGCCCGATCCCGGACGCGGCGCCGTTGACCGCGCCCCAAACGCCGAACGCCACGCCCCGGTCACGTCCCTCGTAGGAGGCACCCACGAGCGCCACCGTCGTGGCGAACATCATCGCGGCGCCCGCGCCCTGGATGGCCCGTGCAGCGATGAGGGAGCCCACGTTCGGGGCCAGTCCGCTCGCCAGCGACGCCACGGCGAAGGTGACCAGGCCCACCACGTACACACGGCGGCGACCGAGCAGGTCGGCCAGCCCACCCGCGCCCAGCAGCAGAGCCGCGAGCGCCAGCGCATAGATGTCCATCACCCATTGGAGAGACGAGAACGACGCCTTCAGCGACGCCGCCATGTCCGGCATCGCCACCGTCACGATGTTGACGTCCACCAGCAGCATGAACGTTCCCAGGCTGACGGCGGTCAACGGCCCCCACTTGCCCATGATGATCCTTCCGATCGTTATGCGAAGACGCCTCAACGATCAGCGCAAATATGCGGGAAAGCCACTTGGAAGCCGTCACCTTCCTGCATTTCGACATCAAATAGGATCACATGGTGAAATCCGACGTCGCGGACGAACTTGACCGCCGCCTGATCCAGGCACTCCAAATGGACGGCCGCGCCCCGTTCAGTCGCATCGCTGAGGTCCTCGGCGTCTCCGACCAGACGATCGCCCGCCGGTACCGTCGGCTGCGCTCACGCGACATCCTGCGCGTCGTGGGCGTCCCGCCTGTCAGCTACGTCGCGGAGGGTCGGTGGATCCTGCGCCTGCGGTGCGTCCCAGGCGCCGCCCGGAGCGTCGCCGCCGCGCTGGCGCGCCGTCCCGACACCACCTGGGTGCAGCTCGTCTCGGGCGGCACGGAGATCCTCTGCGTCGTCCGCGCCCGGAGCGAGGTCGACAGCGAGCAGCTCCTGCTGGACCGGTTTCCGCGCGGCGCCCGGGTCGTCTCGATCGCCGCGCATGCGGTCCTGCACACCTACTACGGCTCACCGCACGTGATCCGCGGCCTCGACGCGCTGTCCCCGGACGAAGTCGAACGGCTGCGCCCCGCGCCTGCGCCGGACACCGGCGAGATCGACTCCCTCGACCCCGGCGACCAGCGTCTGATGGACGTCCTGGCGCGCGACGGGAGAACGGGCCTGGCCGAGCTCGCGGCCGCCACGCGCTGGTCGCAGTCCACCGTCGCCCGGCGTCTGGAGCACCTGCGCGCGACCGGCGTCCTGCACTACTACGCCGAGTTCGACATCGCCTACGTCGGCCTGCGCAGCGTCGCCCGGCTGTGGATCACCGTGCCGCCGGCCGAGCTGGTGGCCACCGGGCAGGCCCTGGCCGAGCACCGCGAGGTGGTGTTCGCCGCCGCGACCACCGGCCCGACCAACCTGGCGGTCCAAGTCGCCTGTCGCAGCTCCCGCGATCTCTACCGCTACCTCACCGAACGCGTCGCCGCCCTGCCCGCGATCACCCATGTCGAGACCGCTCCGATCGTCCAGAACGTCAAGCGCGTCGGCACTCACCTCGACATCGGCCTTGGGATCGGCACGGTCGTCGGCGCCGTGTCCGATCCCGGTCAGCTTGTGGCCTGGCCGAGGTCCTCCAGCGGGTAGATCTCCAACGGCCGCTGTCCGGCCGGCGTCGCAGCGCAGTCCGGGGGTACGCCGCCTCCCGCCGCCGGCCAGACCTACGTCCGCCGGGTCGACGACCTCACGGGCCCCGCGCAGGTGGGCGCCGAGCTCGCGGCGAAGGGCCTCGTTCATGACCGCCGGCCTATGATCCGATGAACGCTCCCCTGCCTGTCGGCGGGCGCCCGGCGCCACTGTGGAGGCTATGAGCGATGACATGTGGCGACTGCGTGGCCAGCCTCAGGCGAGGCTCCTCCAGCGCGTCCTGGGTGGCTTCCATGCGCCGAGGCGAGGGTGAACGCCGCCGTTCAACCCGGACAGCGTCAGCGGCCGGCCGCGGGCGGGCACGTCCCCGGCTCTCAGCGCAGCGACTGGGCGTAGCGGAACAGGCCGGTGGGATCGTAGGCGGCCTTGATCTCGCGCAGGCGCGGGAGGTTGTCGCCGTAGTAGGCCCGGGCCCAGTCCTCCAGGTCGGCGTCCGGGTAGTTGGGGTAGACCCCGCCGGACGACCACGGCGACACCCGGTCCCACGACTCGCGCAACCACGCGTGCGCCTCCCGCCGCCGCTCGTCGGAGGCGCGGAAACCGACCTGGACGGCCTGCTTGAGCATGAACCGCGGGCCGCGGTGGACGAACGCGGTCGCGTCGGGGGCCGGGCGGCCGATGGCGCCCGCCCACGGCACGAACTCCAGGTCCCGGATCTCGCCGCGCACCCGGTCGGCGACCAGCCGGTCCAGCAGGTCCTCGACGGCCGTACGCGGCAGGAGGCCGTCGAAGAAGCCCGACTTGTTCAGGCGCAGCCCAGGCCGCTCGCCGTACGGCAGCTCGGTGACGGGGCCCTGCCCGCCGTCGGCGTAGGCGTGGTGGCAGGCGGCCGCCGCGCCCTCCAGCCGGGTGAGCCGCAGGCGGCCCGGCGGCGCGAGCGCGTCGACGACCTCGGCGGCCCACTCCTCGGCGCCGACGACGACGCCGAAGAGGACGGCCTGCGGCGGCTCGTCCGGCTCGTCCCCGGAGATGACGGCGATCTCCAGGTTGACCTCGTCCGGCGCGTCGGGCGCCCACCGCTGCCAGGCGTCGATGAGGTCGGCGGCCCGCTCGAAGTCGCAGACGGCCTGAACAGCGGTGACCGGCACGATGGGGCGGGTACGCAGCGTCATCCGGGTGACCACGCCGAAGTTGCCGCCACCGGCCCCGCGCAGCGCCCACAGCAGATCGTCGTCCGCCTCGACGCGCGACCCGTCGGCCAGGATCACCCGCGCCGCGAGCAGGTGGTCGGCGCCGAGCCCGTGCAGGCGGCTGAACACGCCGTATCCACCGCCCAGGACCGCTCCGGTGACGCCGACCGCCGGGCACCAGCCGCAGGGCACCATGCGCCCGTGCTCGGCCAGGCGCCGGGCCAGCTCGCCGATCCGCACGCCGGGGCCCACCCGCACGCTCTCCGCGCCGACCTCGATCTCGTTCGCCGCGCTGAGATCGACGAGCAGGCCGGTCGTGGAGGAGTGCTCGGCGAAGCTGTGTCCACCGCCGCGCAGGGCGAACGGCATGCCGCGGGCGCGGACGAGCTCAAGGACGCCGACCACGTCCGCCTCGGAGGCGCAGCAGGCCACGGCGGCGGGCAGCTTCTCGGTGAGCGTGCCGAGGAAGGGCTTGCGCCTGGCCTGGTAGCCAGGCTCGTCCGGACGGATCACGCGCGGGCCGGTCACCGGCGTGCCGGCTTTCCGGTCTGCAACGCGTACAGCTCGGCGTAGCGTCCCCCCAGCGCCAGCAGGTCCTCGTGGACGCCCTCCTCGGCCACGCGGCCCCTGGTGCAGCAGGTAGATGCGATCGGCATGGCGGACGCTGGTCAGCCGGTGCGTGATGAGCAGAATGGTCCGTTCTCCAGCGATCGCGCGGAGGGTCTCGTAGACGGCGTACTCCGCCTTGGCGTCCAGCGGTGCGGTCGGCTCGTCCCAGATCAGCAGGGCGCCGTCCCGGAACAACCCGCGGGCCACGGCCAGGCGTTGCCACTGGCCCGCCGACAGCTCGTGGCCGCCCTTGAAGTGTTTGGACAGCAGGGTGTGCCATCCGGCGGGCATGCCCGCGACGACGTCTTCGGCTGCGGCGAGCGAGGCGGCCTCGCGCAGGGCGTGGTCTTCCGGGTCCGGGCGGTCGTGGCGGCCGATGCGGACGTTGGTCCGGGCGTCGTGCGGCCAGCGGACCGGGTGCTGCGGGACCAGGACGACCCGGTCGGCCAGGGTACGCGGGTCCAGGAGGGCGGTGTCGATCCCGTCCCATCGCATGGTTCCGCTGGTCGGCCGGTAGAGCCCGGCGAGGAGCCTGGCCAGTGTGGTCTTGCCCGAACCGTTCTCGCCGACCAGCGCGATCGTCTGCCCGGCGCGGATGGTCAGGTCGATGTCGCGCAGCGCAGGAGTCCGCCTGCCGGGGTAGGCGAAGCCCACGCCGCGCAGGGTGACGCACTCTGGGGAACGCGGGACCGGTACGCCGGACGCCGGTCGTTTCCTGGCGTCGGCGTCGGTGAGGAAGTCCTGGTAGTCGGCCACGTACAGGGACTGTTCGAACAGCTGGTTGGCGGCCTGGGCGAGTTGCCGCAGCGCCGCGGCGGCCACCCTGACGGCGATCACCGCGGTGCCCGCCGCGGCCGGCGCGATCCAGCCGGCGTGCAACATCAGACCGAGTACGGCCAGCACCCCGGCCAGGGCGAGGCCGGCCAGCGCGCGCCCCGCGGTCCTGCCCCGCGCCATGGACACCCCGACCTGGGTCTCCCTCTGCTTCAGCACGTCCGCCACCTGGCGGTACTCGGCCAGCACGTACGGCTCGGCCTGGCAGGCGCGCAGCTCAGCCGCCGGTTCCCGCTCGGTGGACAGCTCGGCGAGCATCTGCACCCGGCGGTTCAGCGTGACCATGCTCCGCATGCCGGCGTACCCGCGCCGCGCGACCGTCAGCACCGCCCAGGCCTCCGGGATCATGCCGGCCACGAGCAGCGGCACCAGCAGGGGGTGCAGGACGGCCAGCCCGGCTATCGCGGCGGTCACTCCGCAGACGGCGCCGAGCAGGTCGATCGTGTTGCCGACCGCGCGGTCGAGGTGGAACAGCCCGCGGTCGCGGGCCCGGTGCAGGCCGTCGTAGAAGTCGGCGTCGTCGAAGTCGGCGAGTCGCACGTCCAGGGCGGCGGCGAACAGCCGTTCCTCGGCGACCCGGCGCAGCGCCGGTTCCAGCCGCGCCCTGGCCAGCTCCACCGCGGCTTCGGCCGCCGCGCGCAGCGACAGGATCCCGGCGACCAACGCCAGGCCGGGGGCCGCCGCCACGAGCCGGTCGGGCGCCGCGCCTGACGCGAGCAACTCGTCCAGCACGGCCACGCTCGTCAGCAACCCGCCGGCCGTCGCGGCGCCCGAGGCGAGCTGAAGGACGAGGATGGCGATCGCGGACCGGCGCCCGCTCCGCCAGATGAGCCGCAGCACCGGCACGGTGACCGCCAGCAGTTGCCGCGGCGTGCGGCGGGATCCGTCCGGCCGGTCGAGGTGCCAGTAGGGAGCGACGAGTTCCTCGTCCGCCTTCTCGTCCACGGGGCTCACGCCAGCTCCGGCAGCAGCACGGACGGCAGTGCGCACTCGGGGTGCATGCGGAGCAGTTGGTAGGACACTCCGCCCAGGCCGGGCAGCAGGCCCGGCGCGAAGGCGTCCCTGGCCAGGCCGCTGACCGGGCCGTTGGTCTCCAGGCTGCCCAGGATGACGGCGTCCAGCCGGTCCCGCTCGACCGGTGCGACGCCGGCGGCCCGGGCCTGCTCGATCGTCTCCCAGCAGCCGAGATCGCCGTGGCAGAGCGTGTGGTTCCAGCCGATCCCGTCGGCCCAGCAGGAGGCGGCGGCGCGCGCCAGCCTGTCGCGCCACAGGGTGCCGCCCTCGCGGGCCAGCCGGTCGGCGGCGACGAGCCCGATCCCGCCCGCGCCGTGGCACCACGCCTTGGCGGCGAAGCCGTCGTTGCGAAGGTCCAGCCAGCCGCGCTGCTCGGCGTCGTAGAGGGTGTCCTCGTAGGCCAAGGCGGCCTCGGCCAGCTCTCTCATGCCCTCGTGGTCACCGGGGGAATCGGCGAGGCGCGCCAGGGCCCAGCCGATGCCGCTCGCGCCGTGCGCCAGCCCCCCGAGTCCCTGCGGGAAGCGGAGGCTCGGCCAGCACACCCCGCCGGGGCGGCGCTCCGCCAGCCCCGCGAGGCGCCGGCCGATCGTACGGGACAGCCCGGCCCAGCGCGCTTCGCCGGTCTCCCGGCTCAGCAGGAGGAGGGGAACGATCGCCCCCGCCATCCCTGACAGCAGATCGTAGCTGTCGTCGGCCTCGATCGAGTCCGGCAGCAGTCCCGCCAGAACGCGGGCGCGCTGGAGCGCTTCCTCCCCGACGACGCCCAGGGAGCGCAGCAGCAGCCAGCTCCACACCTGCGAGGCGATCCCCAGGTAGGCGCCGGGAGGCTCCGGCCGCAGGCGTATCCCTTCCTGTCGCCTGGCGGCGTCGCGGTCCTCCATGGCGCGGATCGTGCGCAGGACCGCTTCCAGGAGCCCGTCCAGTTCCGCGATCGGCTCGGCCCTGCCGTCCGCGGCTTCCCGGAGGTAGGCGCTCAGCAGGATCGCCAGGCCGTGGGCTCCGCCGTACAGGTCGAGCGACAGCGGCTGCACGGCCCAGCCGGTGAGGTCGAGCACGGGCGTGATCCACGTGACCGTGCCGTCCGCACCGCGCACGGCGCTGTCCAGGACCCCGCGGAGGATGCCGGCGGCCGCCGCGCGCCGCCGGGGCTCCAGCCGTTCGGTACGGACGAGGCCGGGCGGGAGCCGTTCGAGGTCCGGCATCCAGCCCTCGTTGAGGTACGCGCTGACCAGAGCCGCCTGAGCCACCGCGCGGTCCAGGCCGTGGTCGCGCTCCCGCCAGCGGGCCACCGCACCGGCGACCAGATCGCTCTCCGGGCCGCACCTGGTGTCGGCGGGGCCGCGGAGCATGCCGACGCGCGGCGTGGTGTCGAACATCGGGATGTCGCCGTGGCACAGCTCGTCCACCTCCGCGGCGATGATCGCGGCGTCGCCGGGAGCCCCTGGGACGTTCTCCGACATCTTCGCCAGCAGCCGGGCGGCCTTCGCGCGGGCGTCCGCCTCGTCGTGGAGCGCGGCCGGATGCCACAGCATGCGCGCCAGTTCGGCGTACGACTCGGTGGAGCGCAGCACCGCGCGGACGGGGCAGTCGGCGAACGGCGCCAGCAGCGGCTCCAGCTTGCCCGACCGGTCCAGCTCGGTCAGGCGGTCGTCGAGCTCGTCGAGCCCGGCGATGATCAGGTCCCAGTACCGGCCGAGCACCGGCTCGGGGCTGGGATGGTTGGCCGCCGGCGGCAGCGTCACCCGCTCGGTGCCCATCCTGGGGCTGTCGGTGCCCGCGCCGAGCACCACCGGCAGCTCGATCTGCGGCTGCTGGCCGGGCAGCGCGCCCGCCGCCGACATGTCCACGCCTCGCCAGCCGAGGGCAACCCCTCGTCCCGGGAGCAGCCCGATGCCCAGCACCGAGCTGTTCACCAGCTCCACTGCCACGTCGAAGGCCTGGCCGTACCCCGAGGGACGGGCCTTGGCGTGCGGGGCGAACAGGCTCTCGCAGTCGACGACCACGGGGTGCGGCCCGGCGGCGATGAGGTTCTCGGCGTGCAGGTCGTTGCCGCCGAGCAGGCGCATGAGCGCCAGCCAGTGGCCCAAGCCGCGGTAGAACGCGCCCAGTTCCTCGGCATCGCCGCAGTGGCGGTGCCCGATGTGCTCGGCCCAGCCGTACCCCGGCCTGGTCACGACGGCGGGTACCCGCATGGTCGAGACGCCGAGGTGCGTGAGCAGGTCGGCGAGTGCCGCGTCCACCGCCAGCGAGCGCGGCTTGTAGACCACCCGTCCGTCCCCGCCGTGCAGCACGACGACCGTCTGCCCGCCCCGGTGGCTGTCGCCGGCGCCGAACTCGACGCGGTCGAGCTCGCCCGACGGCGCTCCCGGAAGCGAGACCAGTATCGCGCGGTCCTCGGCGAAGCGTTCGGCCAGGCGGAACGCGGCGGCACATCGATTGCGGATGACCGTCGTGAGCCTCGGCATCATGCCGGGGTAGAGCACCGCCAGATCGTTCCAGAATGCCGGTTGCGCCGCACTTCCCTGCCACTCCCGCCAGCGGGCGGCGGGGTCGGCGGCGGTCAGGCGCCCGGACAAGCGGGCGGCGTTCACCTCCAGCACCAGCACCCTGGTGATCTTGCGGCGGACCTCCTCCTCGACGGACAGCGCAGCGCCTGACAGGACGGCGCTGCGCTCGGCCGGCGCAAGACCGGTAAGTGCGCGCAGCCGGGCCCCGAGGTCGGTCAGTGCGGGTCCGATCAGCGGGTCCAGCGGAGGGTCGAACTCACCGGCCATGCGCTCCGCCCCTGCTCAGCAGCACTGATAGGTTCTGGAACCCGAGCAGGCGGTCCCGCATCTGCCGGAGCCGCCCGGCCCTGTCATGGTGATCTCCGACTCGACGTACATGCCGGGCATCAGCGGGCCTGCCGGGCTGTCCGGGTCGTCGCCTGTCCTCCAGGCGGCGATGATCTCCTCGGCCCTTTCGAGGGTGACGGTCATGTTCGCTCCCTTCTCGAATCTGGCCCCATGATTCGGGGTCGGCGCAACGCCTGATAGGCCTCATAACTGCGCACTTGACGACAGATAAGGGATATGAGATAGACAGGCGTGATCACCGTTTCTGCGGTAGATGATGACCAGATGCTCATCGACGGGCTGGCCGCCTGGCTGGCGGACGTTCCCGACGTACGGCTGACCGGATGGGCCGCCTCCGTCGCCGAGCTGCTCAGGACCGAGCCGTTCCCGGCCGACGTGGTGCTGCTCGAGGCGCGGCTCGCCGACGGCTCCGACCCGGTCGAGAACGTATGCGCGCTGGTCCTGCTGCGGCGGCGGGTGCTCGTGGTCAGCGCGATGCCCGGCGGCAACCTGGCCAGGCGGATGATCGAGGCGGGAGCCGGCGGATACCTCACCAAGAACCACAGGCTGGAGACCCTGCTGTCCAAGGTCAGGGAGCTGGCCGAGGAGAAGACGGCCTGTCCGCCCGGTCCTGCGGCGGACCACACGGCCGGGCGGGATTGCGTCCGTCCCGTCCTGTCCCCTCAGGAGCACGCGGTGCTGCTCGCCTACGCCTCCGGAATGACGCTCGCCGCGGCGGCGCGCAGCGCCGGAGTGCGGCCGGGAACCGCCAAGAACTACCTGGAACGTGTCAAGGAGAAGTACCGGAAGGCCGGGCGCCCGGCGTACACGAAGCTGGAACTAGCGGTCCGGCTGAGAGAGGACGGCCTGGCCATCTGACCCTTGTCGCCGGATCGGGGCGTTTCTCGTTGCGCCGGCGGAACATGGCCACCCCGCCGCCCGTCGAGGGAACGCGATCACGGGCCCGACCGATCCGGACAGTCTCAGAGGACCCCGGTAACGCCTTCGCTACTTGCGGTCCACGTGCGCCGATTCGGGAGCATCCTGGAGACCATGTCGAAGACGTCGTCCGGTGCGGAACGCACGACGGGATCGCGGTTGTGGCGGATCGTGGCCATCGCCGCGGTCGTCGTGCCGGCGGTCTGTCTGGCGGCCGGGGTGCTGTGGTTCTTCGCCGACCCACTACACCTGTCCGGCCAGGTGCTGCAGGTGCTGGATCAGCGGGCCAGCGTGGTCGGCCTGTTCACCGGCATGACACTTGGAGCGGCGGGGCTGGTAGTCGCTTTGGTGGCGCTGCGGGCGCAGGTCCGCGCCGACCGCCGGCCGGCTGCCGGCACCGCGCCTGGCACGCCGGCCGCCGAGCCGGGTGCGCCGCCGCGGGCGCCGGTCTCGGAGGAGCGGTCGGCCGCCATCGGCGGCGACAATTCCGGCATCGTCTCCACCGGTGAGGGCGTGCGGAATGTGCAGATGCGGGCGGAGGCATCGGGGAAGGGCCGGGTGTACCAGGCCGGCGGCGACCAGACCGTCAATGAGCGATGACCACGCCTCCAGCGGCTGATTCCCCGCAGCGGCAGCCGCCCATCCAGATGGATGCCACCGCCTCGGGGCAGGGACGCGTGTATCAGGCGGCCGGTGACCAGACCATCAACCACCATTACCCGCCCCGGCCGGAACCGGGCCAGATCGTCGAGGGCGACATCCCGCAGTGCCCGCCCGGCTTCCAGGTGCGCCCGCGACTGCGCCGGCGGCTGGCCGACCTGCTGGGCGAGCCGGAGCAGGACGGACAGGGAAGCGGTGACGGCGGAGCGGTGGTGATCTGCGCGCTGGCCGGCACGCCCGGGGTGGGCAAGACGTTGCTGGCCGCCTCCTACGCCTGGGCCTGCCAGGCCGCCCGCTGGCCGGTGATCGCCTGGATCGCCGCCGAGAGCACCGACCAGATCGTGACCGGGCTGGCCGCCCTGGCCGAGCGGCTCGGCCAACGTCTGCCCGACGACGACGCCACCACGGCCGCGACCCGGGCCAGATCCTGGCTGGCCGCCACCACCCGGCCCGCGCTGCTGGTCTTCGACAACGCCACCGACGTCGCCGTGGTGCGCCGCTGGTGCCCGGCCACCGGCGCCACCCGCGCGCTCGTCACCACCCGCAACCGCGCCTTCCTGCGCTCCTATCAGCCACTCGAGGTCGACGGGTTCACCCCCGACCAGGCGCAGGCGTTCCTGCACCGGCGTACCGGCCTGGACGACCCCGGCGGCGCCGCCGAACTCGCCACGGAGCTGGGACACCTGCCGCTGGCGCTGGCCCAGGCCGCCTCCGTGATCACCCGCCTGCATCTGGACTACCCCGGCTACCTGGACCTGCTGCACGCCTTCCCCATCGGCGACTATCTGCGTGCCCACGACGGCGACGCCTACCCGGCCGGCACCGTCCAGGCCATCATGCTGTCGATCACCCAGGCGGAGGCGTCCCTGCCCGCGGCCCCGCACCTCCTGGCGATGCTCTCGGTGCTGTCGCCGGCGGGCATCCCCCTGACGGTGCTGTCGGCGGGGAGCAAGGCCAGTAGCCACCCGGTGCACCTGCGGGAAACGCTCGCCGCCCTGGCCGACAACTGCTTGATCTCCTTCAGTGAGGACGGCGCCACCGTCCTGATGCACCGCCTGGTGCAACGCGTGCTGCGCGAACGCGCCACCCACCACGGCCACCTGTCCGCCGCCCTCGCCCGGGCCATCGGCCTGCTCCATGCCTTCAACGCCACCCTGCCCTACGGTGCCGGCACCTGGGCGGCCCGCGCCCAGGTCGAGACGCTGATCGACCAGACCAGCACCGTCTATCACTGGGCCCTCGCCGGCGGTGACCTGCCCGCCGAGCTGCTGGCTCTACGCGGCTGGTGCGGCCGTTACCTGTACGACCTGGCCGACCTCACCCGCGCCGTCCCCTTGTTCGAGGTGACGCTGGCCGACCACGAGCGGGTGCTGGGCGCCGATCACCCCTCCACCCTGGCCTCCCGCAACAACCTCGCCGGCATCTACCGGGTGGCCGGGGACCTGGGCCGGGCCATCCCGCTGTCCGAGGCAGCCTTGGCCGACTGTGAGCGGATGCTGGGCGCCGACCACCCCGACACGCTGACCTTCCGCAGCAACCTCGCCGGCACCTACCGGGCGGCGGGGAGGCTGGGCCGGGCCATCCAGCTGTACGAGGCCGCCCTCGCCGGGCGAGAGCGGGCACTGGGCGCCGACCACCCTTCCACGCTGAACATCCGTAACGACCTCGCCCACGCCTATCAGGCGGCGGGGGACCTGGGCCGGGCCATCCCGCTGCACAAGAGCACGCTGGCCGACCGCGAGCGGATCCAGGGTGCCGACCACCCCGACACGCTGATCTCCCGCAACAACCTCGCCACCGCCTACCAGGAGGCGGGTGATCTACCCCGGGCCATCCCGCTGTACGAGGCGACGGTGGCCGACCAGGAACGGGTGCTGGGAGGCGACCACCCCAACACCCTTACCTGCCGCAGCATCCTCGCCACCGCCTACAGGCAGGCGGGTGATCCACGCCGGGCCATCCCGCTGTACGAGGCGACGGTGGCCGACCAGGAACGGGTGCTCGGCGGCGACCACCCCCACACCCTGGCCTCCCGCAACGACCTCGCCGCCGCCTACCACGCGGCAGGCGATCTACACAGGGCCATCCCCCTGTACGAGGCCACACTGGCCGACTGCGAGGAGGTGCTCGGTGCCGAACATCCCCTCACTCGTGCCGTGCGGGGAAATCTTGGGGCGGCTGCCGCGGCCGCTCCTCGTGACGTTGGAGGGTGAAGGCGAGTGTTCCCGAGGTGGGGGAAGTACCCCTCGTCGTGATCTTCAGCGGTACGTGGCAGGGCATCTTCGCTGCTGCATCGCGTCCATTCGAAGACGTTCGCCCGGGTCGACTTCGGCCAATTGAAGACACCCGCCCCCTACGTCACCCTCCCGTCTGGCGTGGTGCCGGCCGGGCCGGCGAGCGAAGAGCGCCTGCCTGGGCTGGTCGGTTCGGTGTGCCGTTCATTCCGTCGAGCTACAGGGTCGCGATGACCAGCCCGAGCACGAAGAGGCTCGCCAGCGCAAGAACCACGGAGAGTCGCATAAGTCAACCTTAGGTTGACGCTTCCATCAACGTCAACCCATGGTTGACGGAGGTGGAGAGCCGTGCCTGGCGCGGCCGTCGCGCTTGCCGAGGTCGGTGTCGGCACGCCGGCGCGGTGACCTGGGAGTCACTGCGCGCGGGTGGTCGGGCTTGCCGGGCCTGATCGCGGCTGTTGGGTCAGTTCTCGGCGAGACGTGCCTTCTTGACCTTGTTGCCGCAGGTGTTCATGGAGCACCAACGGCGGTTGGCTCCGCGGCTGGTGTCGAGGAAGAGCCCCGCGCATCCGGGGCCTTCGCAGTTCTTGATGCGGCTGCGGTCGGGGCCCCCGAGGACGTGGATGGCATCTGTGGCCAGGACCCCGAGGGCGTCACCGACAGGCGTCGCCGCGGTCAGGCGCCATCCTGCGCGATCGCGTTCGAGCGCGGCCTTCGCGTGCCCGGCGGCCGCGACCGTGTTGAGAGTGCGGACATCCTCCGGATCGGGCCGTTCACCTGCGGCGATCGCCGACCCGATCCGGTAGATCACCTCGCGCAGCTCGACGGCGTCCTTCAGGTCGGCCGGCGACACGTCCGTGGCGTCGAGCCCTGTCGCCTGCAGCCACATCTTCAGTCGTGCAGGGTCGGTCAGTCGCTCCCGTGGCGCCATGCCGGCTCGATCGCTGACGGTGGCGGTGAACCGGAACGCCAGGACCTCGTTGTCCATGCGGAACACACGACGTGCGTCCTCGGCCATCCCAACCTCCGCAGCAAGCGACGACACCTTTCGAACCGTCTTAGCCGGTTCGACATGATGGTACCCCTATGACATCGTGGAACCACCTTAGGCGGTTCACAGAGAGGGTTCTCCTCATGAGCGACATCGCGGTCATCGGTCTGGGAGCAATGGGACGGCCCATCGCACGCAACCTCTTGAGAGCCGGGTACGACGTCGTGGTGTGGAACCGCTCCGACAGGCCCGCGGACGAGCTCGTCGCGGCGGGTGCCCGGCGAGCCGCCTCGGTCGCCGAGGCCATGCACTCGCCGGTGGTCTTCTCGGTCCTGGCCGATGACCGGGCCGTCGCCGAGACGTTCGTCGACTCCGGCGTTCTCGCTCGGGCCCCGGGCGGGACCGTTCACGTCAACCTCGCGACGGTGAGCGCCGGCCTGGCCCGCCGGGCCGGCGCGGCGCACGCCGAGCACGGTGTCGCGTACGTCGCGGCACCGGTCTTCGGCCGTGTTCCGGTCGCCGAAGCCGGAGCGCTCAACATCCTCGCGGCGGGCGAGCAGGGGCTGATCGACCGCGTGCAGCCGCTCTTCGACGTGATCGGCTCGCGGACCTGGCGACTCGGCGACCGTCCGGAGCAGGCCAACGTCGTGAAGATCCTCGGGAACTACCTGATCGCCTGCGCGATCCAGTCGCTGGGCGAGGCTGTCAGTCTCGCGGAAGGCGCCGGTGTCGACTCGGGGCGGTTCGTCGAACTGCTGACCTCGACCCTCTTCCCGGGAGCCGTCTACACCGGCTACGGGTCGATGATCGCCGAACGGCGCTACCAGCCGCCCGGATTCACTGCGGTCCTGGGCCGCAAGGACCTGCACCTCGCGCTCGATGCCGCGAACGACCACGACATTCCGCTCCCGATCGGTGAACTCCTGCGGACTGTCTTCGACCAGGCCATCGCCGACGGTCACGGGGCGGACGACTGGGCGGTCATCGCGGAACGGCAGCCGCGGTGACCGCCGTGGAGGCGGCCGGGCGATCACGCCACGAGGCAGCTCTCCGCGTTCCGCGAAGTCTTCCGAGCCGACCACCAGGCCTTCTGACGCGGGCCCGGTGAACCGCGCGGCTCACCGGGAACGGGTCACGGGCTGGTGATGACGCCGCGGGGGGCCAGGTCGAACCTTCCCTCGACGATGACGTTGTCGCCCACCTTGAGCCCGTCCCCGACGCAGCGGGGGTTGACGGTCGCGATGCGCAGGTGGTCGCGGTCCTCCAGGAGGATCGCGCCGCTGGTGTTGTCGTAGGTGGCGTCGGCCTGCCCGGTGGCGGTCAGGACGCAGCCGTCGCTGCTCTCCACGCCCACGCTGGCCCCGGACACCCGGCCCGCGACCTTGCCGGTGCCGGGGTCGGGGTCGAACGCCGTCGCGTCGAACTTCAGCGGCAGGACGTCGGCCGTGACGTCCAGCGGGCCCGCGCAGGTGACGCCCACGGGGGCGAAGGAGATGCCGGTGATGGAGATGACCCCCGCACCGGGCAGGCCCGTGCCACCCTCCTTTTCAGCCTCGACCGCCCTCCTCCGACGTGGTCGATGCCGAGGCGGGGCCCTTCGGGCGGTTCCCCCGTTCGGCCTCGCCAGGAAGGCGCGGGGCTCAGGGCGCGGGGCTCAGGGCGCGAGGTTGTCGAGAGCGACCGAGTAGACGACCCGCTGATCTTCGCCTTCGGTCAGCCCCCACAGCTCGCCCCCGGTGCCCGAGTACCACAGCGACAGGTCCTCCGGCCGGTAGCCCCAGTCCGTACGGGCCGTCATCGTCATGGAGGCCAGGTCCACCGACGCGAAGCGCCTGGAGTACGGGACGTTGACGAACTTGCCGGCGCTCATGTTGACGTAGAGCCGGCCGTCGTGGAGCTGGACGCCCTGGACGTCGCTGATGGCGTGGGTCTCCGCCGTCGTGGGCGTGGTGGACTCCCAGGCCGCCGTCGGGGTCAGGCCGAGCCGGTAGTCGCCGGTCTCGGCCGAGCGGAAGGCGTAGCGCGCGATCCGGGTGCCGTTCAGCGGCTGGGGCTGGCCGTTCAGCCATGTGGCCCGGTAGTCGCCCACCACGAGGGCCTGCCGGCCGGTGCTCGTCCGGTCCAGCGAGATGTAGTCGAAGTGCAGGTCGGGGCTGACGAAGTTGGCCACCTCCGGCATGACGTACTGGTAGTCGTCGAGCTTGGTCTGATGGCGGTAGATCCGGCGGGTGTCGAACACGCGGATGGCGCTGCGCTTGGCGCTCGGGGCGCCGGTGCCGTCGGGCCAGCCGGGGGTGGTGGCCATGAACAGGTAGGGGCCGCTCCAGGCCAGGCCGCCGCCGTGCCCGTAGATCCGGCTCAGGGTCCCGTCCGGACGGACCCAGACCGGCAGGACGGTCCGGTAACGCATGTCGTTCAGGTTCACCACCGACAGCCGCACCGAGTTGGCCAGCGAGTGGGTGGGCGGGTTCTGCCAGGACCAGCTCGTGATCAGCGCGTCCTTCGAGGTGGGCACCGGAGCGGCGTCGTTCCTCGCCTCACCGGAGGTGGCCAGGCCCTGCGGCACCCAGGCCGTCTCGCCCGTCAGGCCCTGCAGCTTGGCGTCCCAGCAGAACGCCCTGCCGACGCCGCTCGTCGTCGGCCCGTAGGACTGCATGCGCGAGGCGCAGGCCGGGTCGTCGGCGGGCGTCGGGAGCTGGGTCCGATCGTCGCCGCTGAGCACCTGGTCCAGGGTGGTCAGTGCGAACGCGTCCTCCATGGGCTGGGTGTACGGCTCGGCCCCGACCGTGAGCGACAGGCCGGTGAGCGCGTCGCCGGTCAGGCGCTTGAGCGGCGCCACCACCTGGGCCGCCGCGGCGGCTTCTGTGGCCGCGGACGCAGGGGCCGCGGTGGTGGGGGCCGCCGGCGCGGTGCTCATGACGGTGGCCGTCATCGCCAGCGCGATCAACATCTTTCCCAACGGAATCCTCTTCTCGCTGTGATCGTCAGGCGTCGCAGGACGCCTTCTGGGTGGGCCAGGCCCGCCGGCACCACCGGCTGTTCACGCCGGGCCGGGCGTCACGGGCGACGCGGACGTGCAGGGTGCCCGCCTCGTCGTAGAGGGCGGCCTTGCCGTACCGGTAGGCCAGGATCCTGGCGCCGTCGAACGTCCACCATTGCCCGCTGTCGCCCGGCGCGCAGGGGGTCAGGAGCGCGTCCTGGTTCTTGGGCCCCCGGGCGGTCAGGCATCGGCGGTCGTACCTCTCGTGGTCATTCCGGATCATGAACGTCCCGGGCACCCCTGTGGCCCGGGAGATGTCCTCGACGTGCCAGAGCTGCCACCCGTCCTCGGGCTTGCCGGCCTCCCGGTTGCAGGCCAGGGAGCGGACGTCGTCGCCGTTGTTGGCGTCCAGGCAGTCGCCGGTGCCCGCGTTGACGAACCTGACGACGCCGGTGCCGCCCGCCGCCGGAGCGGCGGTTCCGGCGGGCACCGGCGTGAGCAGCGACAGGGTCAGGGCGACGAGCAGGCGCATGGATCTCCTCGGCTTCTCGGCGGCGTGGCAGGTCCCCAGTCTCGGCGTGGCGATCATTGTCCGGAAGCCCGTTTCGCGCCCTGGACAAACTTGATCAAATCGGGGTGAAGACGTATTTTGCGCTGGTTTGTGGTTCTCATGGGACCTAGGGGGAGCGCATGGGACGTCGTGAACAGGTCGTGGATCCGATGGACGGCCCGGTCGCCGCTTTCGCGGTCGAGCTGCGCAAGTTACGGGAGCAGGCGGGGTCCCCGTCCTACCGGGTGATGGCCGCGCGGGCCCGCTTCGCCGCCTCCACGCTGGCGCAGGCCGCCGCCGGGGAGAGGCTGCCGACTCTGCCCGTCACGTTGGCCTACGTCCGCGCCTGCGGCGGCGACGAGCGGGAATGGCGGGTCCGCTGGGAGGAGACCCTGGCCGCCGATCGGGAGTGGGCATCCTTGGCCGCCGCGTGCGAGCGGGCGCCGTACCGGGGGCTGGCCGGCTTCGAGGAGGCCGACCGGGCCTACTTCTTCGGCCGGTCCTCGCTGGTGGAGCGGCTGGCCGGCATGGTGAAGGCGCACCGGATGGTGATGGTGGTCGGCCCGTCGGGCTCCGGCAAGTCCTCGCTGCTGCGCGCCGGGCTGGTGCCGGCGCTGCGGCCGCGCGCGGCGCGCGTCCTCACGCCGGGCGTCCACCCGGCCCTGCCCGCCGCCGCCGCGGGGGAGCTGGTCGTGGTCGACCAGTTCGAGGAGGTGTTCACGCTGTGCGAGGACCCCGGCGAGCGTGGGGCGTTCATCGACGCGCTGGTGGCCGCCGAGGGCGGGGTCGTGCTCTCCGTCCGCGCGGACTTCTTCGGACGGTGCGCCGACCATCCCCGGCTGATCGAGGCCGTCGAGGACGCCACCGTCCTGGTGGGCCCGATGAGCCCGGCCGAGCTGCGCCAGTCGATCGTCAAGCCCGCGGCCACCGCCGGCCTGATCGTGCAGCGCGAGCTGACGGCCCGGATCCTGGAGGAGGTCACCGGGCAGCCCGGCGGCCTGCCGCTGATGTCGCACGCCCTGCTGGAGACCTGGAAACGCCACCACGGCAAGGCGCTGACGCTGGCGGCGTACGAAGCCGCGGGCGGCATCGCGGGCGCGGTCGCCCGCACCTCCGAGGAGCTTTACGCCGGCCTGACCCCGGCCCAGCAGGACAGGCTGCGCCACCTGCTGCTGCGGCTGGTCATGCCCGGCGAGGCGGGCGCGCAGCCCACCCGCCGCCCGGTACGGCGCTCGGAGCTGCTGACCGGCGACCCCGGCGACCCGGGCCCCCTCCTGCTCGAACGCCTGACCGCCGCCCGCCTCGTCACCCAGGACGGCGACACGGTCAACCTGGCCCACGAGGCCCTGCTGACCGCCTGGCCCCGGCTGCGCGCCTGGGCCGAGGAGGACCGCGAACGCCTGAGAGTGCACCGGCGGCTCACCGAGGCGGCCGACACGTGGGAGGAGCACGGCCGCGACCCCGGCGCCCTCTACCGGGGGCTGCGCCTTGAGCTGGCCCGCGAACACCTCACGGCCCGGCCCCTCACCCCGGCCGAACGCGCCTTCCTGGCCGCCAGCGACGGCGAGCGCAGGAAGGGCAGGCGGCGCACCGCGGTCCTGGCCGTCCTGGCGGTGTTCCTGCTGGTCACGACGTCCCTCATCTGGCAGCGGAGCCTGGTGAACGGCCAGCAGAAGCGGGAGCTGCACGCCCGCGGCATCGCCGGGACGGCCGAGACCCTGCCCCTGTCGGAACCGTCCCTGGCCATGCGGCTCAGCCTGGCCGCCTGGAAGCTGGCCGACCTCCCCGAGACCCGCGCGGCCCTCCGCGCGGCGAGCCTCCAGCCGCAGCAGGACGTCTTCGCCGACCAGGACACCTCCCCGGACACCCGGCGGAGCCTGAGCGCCGACGGCCGCTGGCTGATCAGCGCCACCGCCACCCGGGTCACCCGCTGGGACCTGCGCACCCACCAGCCCCAGGTCACCGCCGCGCCGGTCCACTCCGACGCGGCGGCGCCGCCGCTCGTGTGCAGACCTGGCGAACCGCTGCGCCTGCCCGACCCCGCGACCGGCCGCCTCGCCGCCCCCGCCTGGGCTCCCACCCCGACCGCCGAGCAGTGCCGCGAGGGACGCCTGCGCCTCTCCCCGGACGGACGGACGCTGCTCATGGCCACCCCCGCCCTGGTCAGGGTGTGGGACGTGGCCTCGGGAACGGAGGCCGCCGCACTCAGCGCGCCGGGCGTGCGCGAGATCGGCTTCAGCGCCGACGGCGCCTTCGTCGCGACCGCCGGCGAGGACGAGCTCCAGGTGCGCGCCACGAACCACCTCCAAGGAGTGCTCCTGCGGCACCCGCTCCACGGCGACGTGGTCGACGACCTCTGGATCGGCCCCGACGCCGGGGAGATCCGCTACCTGACCGGCCCGACCGTGCAGACCCTGCGCGTCGGCTCGGCCTTCACCCGCGACTGGCGCGAGGATAGGGCGACCTCCGCCGCCTTCAGCCCGGACGGCAGGAGCCTGCTCCTCACCTACCGGGACCGTGTCGAGCTGCGCGACGCGAGGACCGGACAAGAGCTGCCCGGTCCGCCCCGGCCCTCCTGCCCGACGCCGTGCTGGATGCAGGCCGCCTTCAGCCCCGACGGCCGGATCCTCGCCTACGGCGACGCCTACGCCGCCTCCTTCACCGCGACGCTGTGGGACCTGGCCGGCCGGCGGATCACCGGCCAGTCGCCGCCCTTCCGCCACGGCGGGCCGCTCGCCTTCGCCCAGAACGGCGAGCTGCTGCTCATCAGCGGCGCCTCGGTCGGGCAGGAGGCGCTCACGAGCTGGAACACGCGCACCGGCGCCGTCGCCGCGACCCCCGGCGTCACCGGCAGCCGGATCGCCGTCGCCCCGCGGGGCGAACGCCTGCTGACCGACCAGGGCGACATCGCCTCGCTCCCGCCGTTGCGGCGGGCCGGCGGCGGCCCCGGCCCTGGCCCCGCGGAGGCGCTGGCCTTCAGCCCCGACGGCCGGTTCCTCGCCACCGGCGACACCAGAGGACGAACCGCCCTCTGGGACGGCGACCTCCGCCGCAACCTGGGCACGCTGCCCCCCACCGCCCCGGGAGCCGTGACCGCGCTGGCCTTCTCTTCGGACGCCGGCTTGCTCGCCGTCGGCACGGAGGGAGGCGTCGTCCAACTGTGGGACACCGCCGGCCGCCGGCCTGTCGGCCCGCCCCTCGCCACGCCGGGCGGCGCGGTCCTCGCGCTGTCCCTCAGCGGCGACGCGCTGTCGGTGGCCGGCAAACACCTGCCCTTCCAGCGCTACGACCTCAGCGCCGCCGGGGCTGCGAGCACCGTATGCCGACGGGTCGGCCGCGGGCTCGATCGGGAGGAATGGGCGAGGTACTTCCCGGACTTCCCCTACCAGCCGACCTGCGGGCCGCAGGATCGCTGACAGGCTTGGGAACGGCCCAGTCTCGGGTGCCGTTGAGGCCTGGCGCTAGCGCCAGGATCTCCGCGGCTCTGGCCGCCGTCTCGTAGAGCATCCGCCACAGCGCAGCTCCCTCGCCATGGTCGAAGACCTCACTCATCGTCGGTGTTCCCCAGTCCCGCGTCGTTCCGGTTCGGCCCTCAGCTCCCGAAGCTGACCCCAGCCCCGAAGTAGCTGTGTGAGTGATCACGATTGCGGTTCGTGGTCGTCGCGGGTGAGTGAACGAGGCCGGTTGGCCGGAGCCTCTGCTTGATCGTGTTCGTGTCGGGGACGGTCAGGTGGAGGGCGGTTTCGGGTGCGTCGGGAGTGGGAGCCGGAGGAGCTGATCGCGGCGTGGACGCTGCTCGACGGCGACTGGGAGCTGGTGGGGAACAAGACGGGCGCGACGCGGGGCAGGTGAAGGTCGACCTGGTCTTGTTCGCGGAGTACCGGTGGTCGGGGTCGACGATCGAGTGTCACCGCAAGCAGGTGCGAGATGCGCTGGGGTTCCGGGAGTCGACGCGGGCGGATGAGGATGTGCTGGCCGAGTGGCTGGCGGATTCGGCGCGGTTGTTCTGCGGGAGCTGGCCACGGGTGAGGACGGGTCCCTGCTCGAGCTGAAGTCCGACCCCGGACGGCTGGGGCTGGAGACGCTGCTGGAGGAGATCGTCAAGCTGCGGCGGGCCAAGGCGCTGGGGCTGAGTACAAGCGGGAAATGCGAGGGACGAACAAGCACTACGTCTACACCTTGGTGTCCAAGAAGGCGATCCAATCGATCAAGGACAAGGTGAAGGCGAAGACCTACAGGTCAACCCGCCATATGAGCCTGGCCGAGCTGATCATCAGTCTCAACCGGCTCTTGCGCGGGTGGGCGAACTACTTCCGCCATACGGTGGCGAAGAACATGTTCAATGCGATCGACTCCTTTGCCTGGCGTCGTGTCGCGAACTGGATTTTCCGCAGACACTCGCTGCTCAGCCGTCAGGAGACGCGCCGCCGATTCTGCCGGCCGGGGCACCCACCGTGAGCAATCACGGCAGGGCGCCCCGGTCCGACCCGGCAACGGCGTTGATCGTGTTGTGACTTGCCTGGTCGATGCTGGGCGGACATGACACACTCCCCGATGCACATCGACGAACTGGGCGACGGGTACAGCTCCTCGTCATACAGCGGGTTGCCGTACCTGGACAGGACCACGGTGGCGCGGCAGGCGTGCAGGCCATTACCGGCTCACGTGTGACAGACGACCTTGGTGAGCAGCGTGCCAGGAGGCAGGCCGCCGATCAGGTCGTCGACGAAGCGCCGCCACTCCAGCGCCCGTGCTTCCTCCACGTCGGCCCGCAGTCCGCGATCGCCGCGTTCGTGCCAGCGCCCGCCTTCGACGAGACAGGCCGGATGCCAGCCCGTCCGCAGCAGGTACTCCTCGCGGGTGAATCCGCCGATCTGGATCTCGTCGAGCGAGTCGCGGTGCTCGGCGGCCTGGTAGGCGTCCCAGGCGCGCCCCGCTGCTTCGGCCGACTCCCGCTCCATGGCGACGAAGTCGATCTCCTCGACCACCGACTGCGCGCCGTATAGCACCTCACCGGGCCTGCCTCGACGCCAGAGCCGCGCGTGGTCGCGGATGTCGGGCCAGCCGGCGTAGGCGGCCTCGTCGAGGACGACCGCGCCACCCGGCCTGGTCCGTAGCGGCCACCACTCGCTGTTGACAAACCAGTAGTCCCAGCGCGCCAACGGGTTCTCGTGGGAGTAGAAGTACCAGCCGCGCTCGTCCTTGTCGATCTCGTCGCGCTCGCCGAGGAACTCGTCGAAGGTGCTGCGCACGTACGCGGCGATCGCGGCCTCGTCCGCGTCGGGCCCCAGGCGCCCGGCCCACATGCCCTGCATGATTCCGTCCTGGAGCTCGTCCTCGGTGATGTAGCGGCGGAAGGCGCCCACCCGGGTGCGTTTCGCATACGGCGCGAGCTGCCGCCCGACCTCGGGCCCGATGACGAGCACTTCGAACTTCACGTGATCATTATGGCGTCGAGAATTCGGGGCCGGAATTGCGATTCGGGCCCTTTGATGCGGGCCGTCCTGCGCGATCGCCTTCGACGAAGCTTTGCCGCGATCCCGCGGCCCCCAAAGCGGATCCATAGCGAGGCCGCGCATACTCGTGGTCGCGCACAGCCGAACAGGGGGCCGTCGACGCTCACCCGACTCAGCCAAGGTGCCGGCGGGCGGGCTGCCGATTGTCCGAACGGCGAAAGGGGCTACCAGACAATCGGCGTGGCGGGCGCCTGCCACGCTCGCGAGTTCGGCGGCTGGGTGATGTGTTCGTGGGGAACTACCAGGATGGCGGGCGCGGGCCCGCCTTGACGTACCGTAAGTTTGCAGGCCAATGCGGCCGCAGAGCTGCCGGGCCTTGTCGCCGGCGTTCATCAACAGCCTGGTCGCGGCGTAGCGTCAGCAGCCTTGGTCATGTGGTGATTCGTCCCAAGGTGTTCGTTCCTCGCCGGCACCGCCAACGACTCCCGCGAGTCCCTACGCGTCCGCGCGCGGACGCGTAGGGACTCCCGAAACTCCCGGAACCACCCTGGCCACCCATCCGCCCGCCCCGGTAGGCGCCAGATCGACGCCATGAGGGATCCCGGCCCGGCACATCGGGCACCAGGGCCGCCCCGATCGGGGGTTCAGGTCGGCGCCGCCGGCTCCGATGAAGGGGACCGTTCGCCGAGCTGTGAACGGCCCCCGCCATCACCTCGAACGTCGCTCGCTTACCCCGAGTGACCAGGCCCCCAGGCCCACCCCGGTCAGAGCGCGAAGTCCACGGCGAACCTCTGGTACACCTGCTCCTTGGCCGTCTTCGCCTTGGGCGAGTACGCGGCGTAGAAGGACTTGCCGCATTCCAGGTCCTTCAGCGCCGTCTTGATCTCCTTCTCCAGGTACGGCTTGGCCTGCTCCGGCTTCAGCGGCGGCATCAGGGCCAGGGTGCGGCCCTCGGGCGCCTTCGGCAGCGAGCCCTTGTGCAGTTTCCTGGCGACCTGCGTGGCCTGCTTCACGAACGCCGACCGACCGCGTTCGGCCAGGACCGAAGGCCTGGTGTCGCTGATGCCCAGGCACGCGCCGAACCGCTTGCCGAGCCGCGCGAGCCGCTCGTCCTTATCGAGAGCGGCCACGGACTTGTCCAGTGCCGCGTTGAGCTGGGTGAGGTAGTCGCCCCGCTGCGAGGTGACGGTGAGGCCCAGGTGCTTCTCGGCCGCCTCGGCGAAGCAGGCGTCGTCGGCCGCGCGCCACTTCTTGAGCTCGTCCGCCGGCATCGCCATCAGGTTCTTGTTGTTCACGCTTTCCCCGGACACCGGGTTGACCGCCGGGTCCCCCGGATAGACCAGCCTGGACCAGACGCCGAACCCGTACTTGGCCCGGTACGCGCGCAGCGCCTCATGGTCGCCGGCCAGCCGCTCGAGCTCTCCCGGCTGCCACTTGCGCTTGACGATCGGCTCGGCCAGGTAGGTGAGCCCCTTCTCCTGCATGCAGGCCACCCTGGTCTGCTCCATGGCGGCCTTCTTCTCGTAGGCGGCCTGCGTCTCCGGTGAGGGGAGAGCGCTGAACGTACCGATGAGCAGGGTGGCTGCGACAGCCTTCGCTGCGATCAACATGGTTTGCTCCTTTATTTGGGCATGCGAAACCACGCATGCGAAATGGCGCATGCGTAACAGCGGCATGCGAAACAGAACTTCCGGCCGAAAGGCCGGATCGGGGGAAAGTCTCAGCAGGGGATCTGCACGCGGGACGCGTTCGGCGACACCTCGGGCAGACCGGGGACGACATCGACGGCGAGCACCGCGGTGCCGTTCACCTTGCCCTTCCGCTCGATGACCTCGCCGAAGGGCATTTTCGCCTTTCTGTCCGCGGTGTTCACCGTGCGCTCGCCCAGGTAGCGATAGGTGCGCTTGTCGAAGATCAGGTCCGAGCGCCTGCCGTCGCCCTGGTCCATCCCGACGGCCAGGCCGGGCCGACCGGCGACGTCCACGGCGTCGGGGATGAGCACGATGCCGTCCAGCCCCGCGGCCACCTGGTAGAGCGCGGCGCTCAGACTGGGGCGAACCACCGACTCGGTGACCAGGCCCTGGAGGGAGGACCACATGCGCAGCGGATCCGGGCCCGTGTCGGCCACGATCTTCGCGCGCACCTGCGCGGGGTCCGTGGGCCAGCTGCGCAGCCGGGCGTAGGCCGGTTGGCCGGGGCAGGCCGCGGGCTCGTACACGGTGTCCTCGACGCCGCGGTCCCAGCGGTTGCGGGGCGCCGGTCCCGTGGCCGACACGGACTGCTCGCGGCTCAGCCAGGGCTTGCCGACGTCAGCGGCCTCCCAGCGTTCCTCGTTGACCATCACCTTCGTGTACTGCCGCGTGCCGGCCTCGTCCGGCGCGAACAGGCTGCGCTGGGCCAGCATTCTGGTGTGCACGTACTGGCCGGAGGCCGGCACCGTGTCCGGCTGCTCGGCGGCGGCCCGCGCGGCCAGCTTGAGCAGCGTCTGAGCGTCGGCGGGCGGCGCGGCGAGCGGGTTGCCCGGGTCGGTGCCGCCCAGGCCCACCTGGGCGGCGAGGATGCCAACGGTGAGCGCCGCTGCCATGGCGCCGGCCAGGACGACTCGCCTGGTACGCAGGAAGGCGCCGGGACGGGCGAGCACCCCACGGCCACGCGGTCGGGCGAGCACTCCCCGTCCGCCGGGACGGGCGATCGTGGACATCAGGGCAGCCCGGGAGGCCGCCAGGTCGTGCGCGCTCGGCTCGGGCTCATCGGCCCACAGGCGGCCGAGGTCCTCCATCTCATTCATGGTCCGTCCCTTCCAGAGCCTGCCGGATCTTCCTGCGCGCCCGGTTGAGCCGGGAGCGGACAGTCCCGACCGGGACGTCCAGCGCCTCGGCCACCGCCTCGTACGTCAGCCCCGCCCACGCCACCAGCAGCAGCGTGTCCCGGTCGCCGGCGCCTAACCCGGCCAGGGCCGCCACCAGCGGCTTGTTCACCGCGAGGGTGTTCACGCTGTCCTCCACCAGCCCGCCGCCGATCTCCGCCGGATGTACGCCACCACGCACGTACGCCCGGTAACGGGCCTCCTCACGCCTGCGCCTCTTGCCGATCACGTTCGAGGCGATGCCGTACAACCAGGGCCGGGCGTCGTCCTGGCAGGACCGGTAGCGGTGCCGGTGCTCGAACGCCGCCAGGAAGGTCTCGGACACCACGTCCTCGGCCGCTCCCGGACCGAGCCTGCGCGCCGCGTAACGGTGCAGGGCGGGAGCATGCCGGTCGAACAGCGCGGCGAATGCCTGCGGCTCCCGCAGGGAGCGGTGGATCAGGTCGCTGTCGGCGGCCTCGGCTGTCGCCGGTTCGGCCATGAACGGGTCAGCTCCTCATCGCGGGGGCGGGCAGATTCACCTGTTCTTACCGCTGCTCCGCCGAAAGGTTCACACCGGCGCCCTGCCATTTCTGCCGCGGCAGCGGCTCTGCGTCTGTCCTCTACAACAAATTCCTCGCGGTAGTCGGGGGCCTGTGGGAAGGTCCTGACAGGCAGGCAGGCCTCGCGCTCATGCGGCGTCTGAAGTCCCTTTGTGTCTTGTGATTGGACTCGTGTCGCTCTCTGTTGAGGAGCACGAACCAAGCACCGCGGCTGGACCGGGTCGCCGATCAGCACCACCTTGGTGACGGTGCGTCTGGCCTCGCTCAGCAGGGCGGCCAGTTGCCGGTCATCGACGATCGCGCCTTCGTCGACCACTCGGACGTTCACGCCGTCCGGGCCGGGGCCGCCGGTGACCACCAGGCCGCGGCTCTCCCGCGCCGGAGCACCGCGCGAACGCGTGCGTCGAGCACCCTGGGTTGCACCGGTTTGACCACGTAGTCGTCGGCGCCCGCCTCCAACCCGGCCACCACGTCGACATCATCACCCCGGTCAGGGCCAGCTCAAGGCCCTCCCGCACGGCCGGGTCATCCTCGATCAACAACACTCGCGACACGCCGCCGAGTTTCACAGCCCGCATCGTCCACGCCATGTCATGGTCGTGCCACAAGCTCGCAGCCCGTGGCGCCGCTCGACGGTGAGAGGCGCACAGCCTGGGCCGTCGACAAACGGTGACATTCGGCGGACGACGCGCTCATATTTGGCGCCAATGGTGGTTCGTCATGGACGAACCACGCACCATCCCTCCCCGGCCCCGAGACAGGCTGTACGCCGCGGCCACGCAGGTGCTCGCCGTGCTGCTGCTGCCGCCAGCCTTCGTTCGCCATCCAGGCCGCGCCCGCGAACTGGCCTGCCGCTGGGCGTTGCGGATGCGATTCCCCGCCGAGAACCTCGCCGGGCTCACCTACGGCGCGATGGCCGCGTTCACCGCGGCACGCACCGAGGCGCTGTGGCGTCACGGCCAGCTCATCGGCGTCACCTCCGGATACCGCGACCCCGTCGTCCAGCAGCGGATGTTCGACGACGAGGTGCGCCGCTCCGGCTCTCCGTTCCTGGCCCGCATGCTCGTGCTGCCACCGGCCGAGTCCAGCCACGTCAAGGGCATCGCCCTGGACGTACGCCCGCACGAAGGCGCTCGCTGGCTGGAGGAACACGGCGCCCGCTACGACCTCTACCGCCTGTACGACAACGAGTGGTGGCATTTCGAGCACCGCCCGGACAGGCGAGGCATACCGCCGCGACGGCTCCCCCACCCCGGCGTGCACCACCTCTTCGAGAAGGGGTAGCGATCCATGTCCGGTTCTCTGGGGCGGCGGCTGCGCGCGGCGCGCGAGATGGCGTTCGTGGGGCGGGAGGAGGAGCTCGCGGTTTTCACCACGGCGCTGTACAGCGGCGCCCGCAGCGTCCTGTACGTGCACGGTCCGGGCGGCATCGGGAAGTCGGCCCTGCTGCGGCGCTTCGCCGACGAGGCCGAGACGGCGGGGCGGCCCGTGTCCATGCTGGACGAGCGCCTGATGGACCCGGCGGCCTGCCAGGACGACGCGGTGCTGCTGTTCGACGGTTTCGACCGCGTGCAGAGCCTGGAGGGGTGGCTGCGCGAACGGTTCCTGCCGCGGGTGCCCGCGGGGGCGCTGGTGGTGATCGCGGGACGGAACCCGCCGGATGTGCGCTGGCAGGCGGACCCGGCTTGGGCGGGGTCGCTGGAGGTGCTGCCGCTGCGCGATCTGCGGGCCGCGGACGCGCACACCCTGCTGGACGCCGCCGGCGTGCCGGCCGAGGTGCGCGAGCCGCTGCTCGCCTTCGCCGGCGGTCACCCGCTGGCGCTGCTCCTGGGGGCGGCCGTGGCGGCGAAGGACGGCGGGCGATGGAGGCCTGATCAGGACCTGGTGGCCGAGTTGCTGGATCAGCTGGTGGGCGAGCTGCCCTCGGCCGCGCACCGGCGTGCCCTGGAGATCTGCGCGCACGCGTACACGACGACGGAGGACCTGCTGCGGGTGGCCTTCCCCGAGGACGCGGGGACGCTGTTCCGCTGGCTGCGGCGGTTGCCGTTCGTCGAATCGAGCGGTCTCGGGCTGTTCCCGCACGGCGTGGTCCGGCGGCTGCTGGAGGCGGACCTGCGCTGGCGGGACCCCGAGGCGTACACGGTGATGCACGAGCGCGTGCACGCGCGCGTGGCGGACAGGGTGCGTACGGCGAGCGACGCGGACGTGCCCGGCGCGGTGGCGGCACTGCTCCATCTCCACCACGGGCCGCCTACCGGCGACGGCGAGTTCCAGGAAGAGGCCTTGCCGCAGGCGGAGGCCGGCATCCTGGTACAGGCAGCGGCATTCTGGGTGGAGCGTCAGCCGGAAGCGTTCCGCCTCTATCGAAGCGCCGAGACGGGCGAGCCGGTGGCTCTCTCCGCGTGGCTGCGGTTGACGGAGCTCGATGAGGAGGAGCTGGCGGCCGATCCCGTCGTGGCCGCGGCGTGGGCGCACGCGCGCGCCACCACCCCGCTGCGCGCCGGTGAGCACCTGGCGGTCAGCAGGCAGTGGGTGCTTCCGCCGTACCGCGGTAACTCGGTGTTGCTGGAACTGATCCAGTGGCGAGCGCTCGGCAACTGTCTGCGGGCCGAACGGCTGGCCTGGTCGTACCTCGAAGCACGGACGGAGCGGTATCACGGGATGCGTGACATCTCCGGCGGCCTGTTCGTTCACGACTGGCGGGCGGTGCCCGCGCAGGCGTGGCTGGAGCAGATGGTCAAGAGGCCCGCGAGCGGCCCTGGCGCGGCGACGGCGAGACTGGCGGTGCTGTCCAGGGAGGAGTTCGCCGACGCGGTCCGCGGAGCGTTGCGCAGGTTGCCGCGGCCGGACGAGCTGGCCACCTCCCCCCTGACGCGCACCAGGCTGGTCGCCGATGAGCAGAATCCCGCCACGGCACTGGGTGACCTGCTGCGCCAGGCGATCGGCGACCTGAGCGAGGACCCGCGCTCGGTCAAGTTCCACCGGGCGCTGTCCGTCACGTTCCTCTGCGGTACGCCCACGCAGGAGCTGGCCGCGGAACGGCTCGGCATCCCCTTCACCACCTACCGCCGCCACCTGGCGGCCGGCATCGAACGGGTCTGCGCCGACCTGTGGCACCGCGAGCTGTACGGCACCAGCCGTACGTGATCACTCGGCGAGGGCGAAACCGACCGCCGCCTCGGCGTGCAGCCGGGCGCTCGGCAGCACAGGGATCGGGCTGTGCTTCTCACTGATCAGCAGCTCGATCTCCGTGCAGCCCAGGACGACGCCCTCCGCGCCGTCGTCGGCGAGGTCCTGGATGATCCGCGCGTAGGCGTCCCTGGACGTTTCCCTGATCACCCCGCGCACCAGCTCGTCGAAGATCACGTCGTGGATCAGCTTCCGCTGTTCGCGACGCGGGACGACCACCTCGACGCCGTGGGCGGCCAGCCGATCCAGGTAGAAGGGCTCCTCCATGGTGAACCTGGTGCCGAGCAGGCCGACCTTGCGCATGCCCCTGGCGCGGATCTCGGCGCCCACGGTGTCGGCGATGTGCAGCACCGGCACGCCCACGGCCCGCTCCACGTCGTCGCTCACCCGGCTGAAGGTGTTGCTGCAGACGAGCAGGACGTCGGCGCCGGAATCCTCCAGTCGCCTGCCCGCACCGGTCAGCAACGTGCTCACCTCGTCCCAGCGGTCGGCGAAGATGAGGTCCTCGACCGTCGTGTAGTCGACCGACCAGATGAGGCTGTTGGCGGAATGGCTGCCGCCGAGGTGCTCGCGGGTGCGCTGGTTGATGATCTGGTAGTAGATCACCGTCGATTCCCAGCTCAACCCGCCGATAAGACCGATGGTGCGCATGGAACTCCGTTTCGCCGGCTCGTCGCCGGAAGGCTTTACAGGGTGGCTGGTCATTCGGCAGAACAGAAGCTGTTCAGGCGTCGGCCAGCGCGCGGGCGCAGGCGCCGAGCCCGATCTCGCTTGAGGCCTTGACGAACACCACGTCGCCCGGTTCGAGCAGCGAGCCGGCCAGCTCGGTGGCGCCGGACACGTCCTCGACCGTGTGGACGGCCACGCCCCGGTTCGCGGACTCCGCCGCCCACGCCATCGCGAGCGGATCCCCCTCCCCTACCGCGATCAGCACGTCGAAGCGGAGGTCGGCGACGAGCCGGCCGATCTCGGCGTGCCGGGCGCGCGAGGTGTCCGCCTGCTGCCCCATCGCGCCGAGCACGGCGACGGTACGGCGGGCGCCCGCCACCGCCCGCACCGCCCGCAGCCCGGCCTTCATGGACTCGGGGCTGGCGTTGTAGGCGTCGTTGACGATGGTGATGCCGTCACGTCGTTCGACGATCTCCAACCGGCCCGCGGAGCGCCGCCGGGCGGCGTTCAGTCCCTCGGCGATCTCGGCGGCGCCCAGGCCGAGCGCGGTGGCCACGGCGGCGGCGGCCAGCGCGTTGCCCACCTGATGCTCGCCTATGAGGTCGAGCGTGACCGGGGCGCTGCCGTCCGGCGTCACCAGCTCGAACGCGGGCCGCGCGCGGTCGTCCATCCGCACGCCTTCCGCCCGCACCTGTGCCCCCGCCGCCGCGCCGTACAGCAGGACCTTGGCCCTGGTACGGCCGGCCATCCCGACGACGTACGGGTCGTCGGCGTTGAGCAGCGCGAACCCGTCCGCCGGGAGCGCCTCGACCAGCTCGCCTTTGGCCTCGGCTATGTCGGCCGGCCCGGATCCCATGCGCTCCATGTGCGCGCTGCCGACATTGAGCACCAGCCCAAGCTGCGGTGGCGCGAGTCCGGTCAGGTACGTCAGGTCGCCCTTCCTGCTCGCCCCCATCTCCAGCACCAGGTACCGGGTGGCGGCATCGGCGCGCAGCACGGTGAGCGGCAGGCCGAGCTCGTTGTTGAACGACCTGTCCGTGGCGACCGTCTCGGCGTGCCGTTCGAGCACCTGCGCCAGCAGGTCCTTGGTGGTGGTCTTGCCCACGGAGCCGGTCAGACCGATCACGGTCGGGCTGATGCGTCCGAGCAGGCGCTTGGCCAGCACGCCGAGCGCGAGTTGTACGTCGTCGACCACGAGGGCGGGCACGCCGACGGGCCGCGAGGCCAGCACGGCGACGGCGCCGCCCGCGACGGCACGGGCCGCGTAGTCGTGGCCGTCGACGCGGGCGCCGACCGTCGCGGCGAACAGGCCGCCGGGCACCACCTCGCGCGAATCGACTGCCGCGGGCGCCGTCACCAGCGCGCGCGGATCGCGCACGTCGTGCAGGCTCGCGCCGACGACCTGCGCGATCCTCTCCAGCGTCGTGGCGATCACTTGCCGCTCCTGACGGTCACTTGCCTGCTTCTGGCGATCACTTGCCGCTCCGGGCGAACGCGAGGTCGATGAGGCGGCGCAGCAGATCCGGGTACGGGACACCGCTCTCGGCCCAGGCCCTGGCGTAGACGGAACGGGCCGTGAAGCCGGGCATGGTGTTGATCTCCAGCACGTACAGGCGTCCCGGCTCCTCCTCGTAGAGGAAGTCGACCCTGGCCAGGCCGTAACCGCCGATCGCCTGGAAGGCGCGCAGCGACATCTCGCGCACGTCCTCGGCCACGCGTTCAGGCAGGACGGCGGGGATCGTGGCGATCTCGGCATCGCTGAGGTACTTGGCCTCGTAGTCGAGCCAGTCGCCTGGCACGAGGAGCTCGCCGGGCAGCGACGCCTCCGGGAAGTCATGACCGCCGAGCACGCTGCAGATGAGCTCGCGCGCGGCCACCTCCTGCTCGACGATGACCAACCGGTCGTGAGTCAGCGCCAGCTCCACACCCGCGCGCAGCTCCTCCATCGTGGTGACACGCGAGATGCCGATGGAGGAGCCCAGACCGGACGGTTTCACGTACATCGGCCAGTCGAGCGACTTCACCAGCCCCCAGGAGTCGAGGGTGGCGCGCCATTCGTGCTCGGTGAACCACACACCCGGGGTGACAGGGATGCCCTCCGCCAGGAACGCGCGCCGCATCGCGACCTTGTCCATCGCCACGGCGGAGGCCAGGACGCCGCAACCCACGTACGGGATGCCCAGCGTCTCCAGGTGCCCCTGGACGACGCCGTCCTCGCCGAACGGTCCGTGCAGCACCGGGAAGACCACGTCCACCTGATCGCGTCGCAGCTCCACCGGCCACCTGCCCTGGCGGTCGATGATGACGGGCACGGGCTCGTACAGCTCCTTCGGCAGGGCGTCGAGCACGGCGTGTGCCGACAGCAGCGACACCTCGTGCTCGGCGGACGGCCCGCCGGCCAGCACCGCCACGCGTACGCGTTCTGTCACTATCGATCAGCCTTCCTAGGTGGGACGGTCGCAGGACCTGCCCGCCGAGTGTCGGCATTTCACCTGACCAGTTTCCAGGCCATTCACTGTCCAATTTCCGGCTATGGGCGCATGAGTGGGCCGAAGATGTCCACGCCTATCTCCCAGGCTTGGCGCTGGGAGAGCAGCCGTCCTCCCGCCTGCGGGTGCGCCTGTTCCACGCCTGTGCCGCCGCGCTGTCGGCGAAGAAGCCGATGTGGCCGCAGCGCACCTCCGCGGCGGCGCCCTCACAGCAGGCCTGCTCCTGCACCGGCCCGGCCCGGCCGGGCATATCCGAAGCATCGAGATCAGAAGGACTCCATGAGCACCGCGCGACTGACGACCCTGCTGCGTCAGATATTGCCCGTCATCCCCGACGGTGCCGAGGTGAGGACGGCGACACTCGACCTGCCGCCGGGTGATCCGAGCACTCCACCGCATCGCCACTCCGGCCCGGTCTTCGGCCACCTCCTGGAAGGCGAGCTGCTCTTCGAGTTGGAGGGCGAACCACCCCGGGTGATGCGCCAGCACGCCCCACGCAACCTGGTCGGCCACCTGACCGCCATGGCCCGCAGCGGCGACCTGGCCGACGTCCAAGGCGACGTGCGTCAGGAAGCCACCGGGCAGCAGGCGCGCACGGCCGCTGGCGACCGCCGCTCGCGGCCCTGCCGCCCGCACGGCGAGCCCGGCGGCGCCGACCTGCGTCCCCGCTCGGGAAGGCCCTGGTGCCCGTTGTGCCGGGCCGGGAGACCCGGCGACCACCTGGCGCCCACCGGGACCGGCGGATGAGGGCGGGAAAGTTCCGGGAGTTTCGGGAGTGCCTACGCGCCCGCGCGCGGGGATCTTGCCAACGCGGGGCGGTCCAGGGCGGGGATCTTGGAGGTGGTGGCGGGGTCCTCGAAGAGGAGGACGCCGTCGGCGGGGTGGAATCCCCTGGGCGACTCCTTCGGTTCGCACGAGGAGGCCGGCCTCGGTCAGGATGTGCCGCTGGCGGAGCAGGGACTGGGACGCGGTGGAGACGCGGGCGTAGACGATCTGCACCGGGACTCCTCGGAAAGGGGCGTGGCGCCCCGTTCTGTCTGTCGGGAAATTCTGTCGTCAGTCTTCGCTGGAAATCAGCCGCCCAGAGCGATATTTCATCCCGTAGTGTCCAATTTTATGAGGCGTCGGGAGCCGGTCGGGAAACCACCTAATCCCGACACGCTTCGAGTGCGACTTAGCGCTTCAGTCGGCAGGAATCGCCCACTGAAGCGCGAAGCCATGAACAAATGATCGTTACGGGGCTTCTAGCTGGCTTCGAGAACGAAGAACAGGAAGCACAGAAACCTCGTGCCGGTGATCTCACGGAGCTCCTCGGGGAACAGTTCGCGGGCTTCCGGCACAAACGGTGGTTCGCTGATGACACTGATGCGAAAGCCCGCCGCGGTGAAGGCTTCGGTCATCGCGTGCAACGGCCGGTCCCAGAACTTCATGTGGACGGTCTCCCCACCTCTGGTCCATTCGTCGGTCCGGCTGCAGGTCTCGAAGTACTTGAACTTTTCTCCAGCCATGTGCTGCATGAGCGTAATGCCGAAGGGGTGATGGACCGAGACGAGGAGTCGGCCACCTGGCTTCAGCACGCGCCGCAGCTCGGCCAGCGTCGGTCCCCAGTCTTCCAGGTAGTGCAGCACCAGGGACGCGATGACGTCGTCGAACGCCTCGTCAGGGAAGGGCAATGGGTCGGCCAGGTCAGCGACCTGCAGATCCGCGTCGGCGCCCAGCCGCTGCCGGGCCTGCTCCAGCATCCCGGCGCTCGCGTCGACGCCGGTGACGGTGGCGCCTCGATCGCGCAGCGCGGAGAACAGGGGGCCTGAGCCGCAGCCGGCGTCGAGGATGCGCCTTCCGGTTACGTTCCCGGCAAGCTCCAGCATCGCGGGACGCTCGTAGTACGCATTTGTGAGGCTGGTCTCGTTCTCGGTCGTGTACCCCTCGGCCATCCTGTCGTAGTCGTTGAATCGGGGCGAAGATGCGGTCTCAACGTACTTCTCGGGCGTGGCAGACATCAGGCCATTGTGGCCCATCAGTCACGGACGACACTCCGTCGTCGTACGCAGGTGTGATGGGCAGGGGTCTCGGAGGGGAACCCCTGGTGGGAGGAGTGGCCGGGGATCCGGGTGGACGCGTACCTGCGCGCGAGCACGTGGCTGGGCGGCGGGGAGACCCGCTTCGACCGGCTCATCGACCAGTCCTGGAAGACCCGCGACGCAGGCGGCGGGTTCGCCGGGGTCGCCGTGGACCCGCCCCGCGCGGACGTCGAGGTCGGCAAGCCGGTCTTCTTCAAGGTGACGTTCTTCGGCCTGCCCACCGCGCCGGTCACCTGGAAGGTCACCGCCGGGCCCGGCGCCATCGACGCGGCCGGCAAGTACGTCGCCGACCGGCCCGGCGTCGCCGAGATCACCGCCACGGCCTCCGGCCGTACGGTGTCGGCGCTGGTGTTCGCGCAGTGCTGGCTGGAGGCGTCCCCGCCGGCGCTCGGCATGCTGGGGCCGCCGCTCAACGTGGCGGCCACGGCCGGGGCGGCCTCCGCGACCGTCAGGTGGGACCCGCCCCGGGTGCTGGGCGGCCTGCCCGTCCGCCGGTACGCGCTGATCACCTCTCCGCCCGGCCGGACCACGTACGTGCCGGCGGACCGGACGAGCGCCGTCGTCCAGGGGTTGCGGGCGGGGCAGGCGTACAACGTGATCGTGTACGCGATCACCGACGTCGCGATGAGCCCGCCGTCGTCGTCCGGCGGTTCCGTCACGCCGACGAACTGACCAGCGGCGGGCGGCCGGCCAACCCGACCAAGGCGTTGCAGGTGGTCGTCTCCCGTACCAGGGCGGCGACCTGCCCCGACGCCGGCGTGCGCGTCCCGCGCG
>NZ_JBFAOV010000036.1:0-93042 GCF_040675375.1 Nonomuraea sp. NPDC049607 | reverse complement strand
CGGTCTCCTACCGGCAGGGCACGCTGTGGCTCAGCCCCGACGAGCTCGCCGCGATGCTGACCGACCTGCTGGCGGTCCTGGGCGGCCGCCTGGGCAACACCCCGGCCCCCGGCCGCGCCCCCTACCTGCTCAGCGCGATCCTGTTCCCCTCCGGCGCCCCGCCTTCCGCCCCGCCTTCCGCCCCGCCTTCCGCCCCGCCTTCCGCCCCGCCTTCCGCCCCGCCTTCCGGCCCGCCTTCGCCGCACGAGACCGGCCGGTAGCCCGCCCCGAACGTCAGGGCGTCCGGGCGGGAAGGACCTCGATGGCGGCGAGCCGGTCGATCCTGAGCAGCGACAGCCGGGTGACCTGGCTGGAGGTGGCGCGGATGGTGAGCGGCCGGGAACGGTCGGCGGCGGCCAGGTCGGCCAGGTCGGCCAGCGCCCGGACGCCGAGGAAGGACATGGCGCTGATGTCCACGACGTGGTGGCCGGGGTCGAACGAGGACAGCAGCGCGTTCCAGGCCAGGGCGTTGGACCGGTCGGCCTCGCCGGAGAAGGCCAGCCCGTCGCCGTCGGCGGTGGCGCGGTGGCCGAAGCGGGCCGCCTCGGCGATCGCCGGATGCGCCTGGCAGGCGCGGAAGACGTGCCCGGAGGTGAAGACGCGGGTGTCGTACGCGCACAGGGCGGTCAGCGTCCCCAGGGTGAACAGGGTGTTGGCGGCGGCCTCGAACGCGACGAGCGCGTCGATGTCCACCGCGTCCACGGCGTCCGCACGGTCCACGGGGCATGCCCACGCCATGTCCACGGCCACCCACAGGCCCGGGTAGCCGGCGGCGGTCGCGGCCAGGGCGGCGTCCCGGTAGGCGGCGTGCAGGCGGCCGGCGTCGAACCCGCCGCCGGCGTGTCGCGCCTGGACGGTGTCCATGACGTGCAGGTGCCCCTCGTGGAGCGCGCGCCGCAGCGGCGGGGACGCGCCGAGCCGGTCGCCGAGCGAGCCGCGCAGCCGGGGCGAGGGGAAGATCATCACCTGGGCCCCTCCCGTGACGCCGACGTGCGCGAACTCGGCGGCGGCCGACAGGAAGGCGTCGTCGGAGCCGAAGCGCGCTCCGAGGTGGTCGCCCGTGTGCACTGGCGGCAGAATCGCCATCGTGCTGCCTCCCATGCCCGGTTGCCCTTCATCCTAGGCAGGCGCGGCACGTCCGCCGGAGGGCTTTCGAGGATTTTGCGGCCGAATGTCGTATCAAGGTGCTTAGGATTTGCTCACTGAGAGGGATGAGCGGCCACGGGGCGAATCAGGCGGTGACCATGGGCGAGTCGTTCGGACTGCACGTGCCGATCGGTACGAACCTGGCTCTGCTGCGTGGCCTGATCAGCGCCTTCGCGCTGGAGGCGGGGCTCGACGGGCAGCGGGTGGAAGGGCTGGTCCTGGCGGTCAGCGAGGCGGCCAGCAACGTCCTGGAGCACGCCCGGGCGCCCGGCATGGTGAGCGCCCGCAACGACCCCGACGGCGTGACGGTGCACGTCGTGGACGAGAGCGGCACCCTGACGGACGCCCACCTCAACCGCGTCCCGCCGTGGCCGCCGCAGCGCGGCATGGGCCTGTGGATGATGCAGCGCGTGTGCGACCGGGTCACGCTCGACCATCCGGACGGCCGTTCACGACTGGAGCTGTTCATGAGCCGCGCCCCCGCGAACACGGACGAGGAGACCACACACCCCTAGTACGGTGGCCGGATGTATCCCGCCATCGAACCTTATGATCATGGTCTGCTCGACGTCGGTGACGGTCACCTCGTCTACTGGGAGGCGTGCGGCAACCCCGAGGGCAAGCCCGCGCTGGTCGTCCACGGCGGCCCCGGCTCGAACTGCACCCCGGGCCAGCGGCGCGGCTTCGACCCGGACCGGTACCGCGTGATCCTGTTCGACCAGCGCAACTGCGGGCGCAGCCGGCCGCACGCCGCCGACCCGGCCGCCGACCTGTCGGCGAACACGACCCACCACCTGGTGGCCGACATGGAACGGTTGCGCGAGCACCTGGGCGTGGACCGCTGGCTGCTGTACGGCGGCTCGTGGGGCTCCACGCTGATCCTGGCCTACGCCGAGGCCCACCCCGAGCGGGTCTCGGAGATCGTCCTCGCGGGGGTCACCACGACCCGCCGTTCGGAGATCGACTGGCTGTACGACGGCGTCGGCCGCTTCTTCCCCGAGCAGCGGCAGCGCTTCCGCGAGGGGGTGCCCGAGGCCCACCGGGGCAGCCTGGGCGAGGTGCTGACCGCCTATGCCGGGCTGATGGCCGACCCCGATCCGGCGGTCCGCGCCAAGGCCGCCCACGACTGGACGGCGTGGGAGGACACGGTCATCTCGCTGGAGACGAACGGCAAGCCCAACGCCTACAGCGACCGGCCGCCGGACAGCCTGGCGGCGCTCGTCCGCGTCTGCTCCCACTACTTCTCCAACGGCGCCTGGCTGGAGGAGGGTGTGCTGCTGCGGGAGGCGCACCGGCTGGCGGGCATCCCCGGCGTCCTCATCCACGGCCGCTTCGACCTCGGCGCGCCCTTGGAGTACGCCTGGGACCTGGCCCGGGCGTGGCCCGGCGCCCGTCTGGTGATCGTGGAGGACTCCGGGCACACCGGGAGCGGCACCTTCCGCGACGAGATCCTCAAGGCCCTGGACGGCTTCGCCGCCGCCCCCGCCTGATCGCGACCGCCGAGGAGCCGTTCCGGCCGGTCAGGGAGCCAGGGATCGCCCCTCGGCGGGAACGAACCGGATGAACGGGATGCGGCGGCCGACCTCGCGGTAGTCGTCCACGCTGCCGTCGACGGCGAAGCCCATGATCTTGCAGAGCCGGCGGGCGGCGGACGGGTGGCGCGGGGCGTACCGGGCCATGATGGCGGCGCCCTCGCCCGGTTCCAGCGGCACGGCCGTGGCCCGTGAGCGGTGGCCACCCACCTGGATGGTCACCTGCGGGGTGGCCTTGACGTTGCGGTACCAGTCGGCCCTGGGACCGAAGCCGGAGGCGGCCACGTAGCCGCGCTCGTCGTGCTGGACGACCTCGACGACGGCCCGGCGGGGCAGGCGCGAGACGCGTCCGGTGTGGGTGAGCAGCATGACGCGGCGGCCCAGCAGCGGCCCGAGGCCGAGGCGGTACAGCAGGATGGGCAGCCGCCACAGCCGGCGGCTCAGCCCGGCCGGCGGGTCGGGTCTCCTGACGATCTCCATGGTTCGGGCCTTCCGTAGTGGGTCGGAATGCTCCGCGCACCGGACCGGCCTACTTACGGGCCGTCCGCCTCCAGCAGGTCCTCCACCGCCGTCAGCGCCTCGCCGACCGGGAGGCCGGGGTCGATCAAGCGGTGCAGCATCAGCCCGTCGATCGCGGCCGTGACGAGCGTGGCGACGCCGTCCAGGCGGGCGGCCGTCCAGGCGGGACGCAGGCGTCCGAGGCGGGCGGCGATCCTGGCGCGGCCCCGGCGGAGCTCGTCGCGCAGCACCGCGCCCAGGGCGGGGTCGCGGGTGGCGCCCACGATCAGCTCGGCAGCCAGGCGGGGCGTCGGCTCGTCGCCCGCCGCCTGAGCCGGCAGGCCGCGCATCAGGGTCAGCGCGGCGCGTTCGTCCTCGGCGTTCAGCAGCTCGGTGACCAGCGGGCCGACGACGAGGTCCGTGGCGCGGCGGAAGATCGCCTCGTGCAGGCCGGGCAGCCCGCCGAAGTGGTAGTGGATCAGGCCGGGGTTGGTGCCGGCCCGCTCGGCCACGGCCCGCGTGGTGACGCCGGGCCATCCGTGCTCCCCCAGCAACAGGATCCCGGTCTCCACCAACTGCTCGCGACGGCGGTCGCCGCGCGGGGAATTTGGCCGATCGGCCAAGTTGGTCATACGGCCAAGTTAGCACCGGAAATTCGCGTGCGCCAGGGGCGGTCGCCGGTGTTGCATGTCCGGATGATCGACGAACCCCTGGACCGCCTCCGCGCCGCCGCACGACGTACCCGCGAACTGGCCCTGGAGCGGGGGGCCACCGGCGTGGGCCACGAGGACGCCGACGACGACGCCGGCACGATCGGCACCGACGGCGCCCTCGGCTTCGACCCGTTCCCGCTGCTGGAAGCCCTCCACCGGCACGGCGTCCGGGCCGTGGTGATCGGGCAGGTCGCCGGCATCATGCACGGGTCCGCCGAGCTGACCGGCGACCTCGACCTGCTCTGGGACGGCGTCCCGGCCCACGCCCCGGCCCTGGCCGCCGCCTTCGCCTCCGCCGGCGCCCGGCTCGGCGACGAGACGGGCCGCCCTCTGGCCGCGCACCCGGACTCCCTCCTGCGCCCGAAGGTGCGCTTCACCTCGCCCGGGGCCGGCGGCGACTGCTGCACCCCCGCGCTCCCCTGGGGAGGGTTCCGGGTCCGCGAGTGCCTGGACCGCGCGGTGACCGCGACCGGCCCGGACGGCCTGGAGGTCCACTACGTCTCGCGGGACGACCTGATCGGGATGCGCCGCGCCCTGGGCCGCCCGAAGGACCTGCGCCGGGCAGCCGAACTGGAGGCCCGGTGACCGGCGGAAAACCAGTCGTGGGAAGGGGCGGCGGTCGAGTAGCTTCGCCGTTCATGACCACGACCCCGACGCTGCGCACCGAACGGCTGCTGCTGGAGCCGTACGTCCCCGAGGACGAGGAAGCCTTCGTCGCCCTGTTCCAGAATCCGCAGGTCACGCGCTGGATGGGGGACGGCACCGCCACCGAGGCCGAAGACCGCGCGCTGTTCGGCCGGATCTTCAGCAAGGTCTACGCCCAGGACCTGTTCGCCGTCTGGGCCGTACGCCGGGACGGCGCGCTGATCGGCCACGCCGAGATCAAGGCGACCGACACGGTGGCGGGCCACGAGCTCGTCTACGCGCTCACCCCCGAGGTGTGGGGCGCGGGCCTGGGCCGGGAGCTGGCCGAGGCGATCGTCACCCACGGCTTCGACGCCCTCGACCTGACGGAGGTGCACGCCACCGTGGCGCCGGCCAACCTCGCCTCGCTGGCCGTGCTGCGCAGGATCGGCTTCGAGCACGTACGCGACATCGCCGAGGACGACGGCGGCAGCACCCACGTGCTGACCCGCCGCCGTCCGGCCGATCAACCGGTCCCGGCGTCGTAGGAGGCCCGCCCGCCGGTCATTCGACGGCGCCCGCCCGCGTGAGCAGGTCCTGGTACCAGGCGTCGTAGGGACGGTTGGCCGCCGGGTAGTTCGCCGGCGGATCGGTGGCCTGGCCGGCCGAGTCGAAGTCCCAGCCGCGCACGAGCCGTCCCGCCTGCCGCGCCTGGATGATGAACGCCGACTGCCCGGCGGGCGCCGCGTAGAACAGCGCGTCCTGCCGCAGCTCCGCGCTGTTCCCCTGCTGGAACTCGGTGAAGGCGACCTGCTGGGGGCGGATGCGGTCGCCGGTGAACGCGTCGGTGTCCACCCGCAGGGTGCCGGACGGGGTCGGGCCGTCGGCGCCGGTCCACACGTGCACGCGGGGAGCCGTGCCGGCCGAGGTGGTCTTGTCGTGGCGGGCGTCGGAGGTCCTGGCGTTGCCGGTCCAGGCGACGCTCGACGCGGCGGCGTCCAGCGTGCCGGTCCACTCCCAGTTCTGGTTGTTGCTCTGGCTGCGGTGGATCTCGCGGAGCCGGGTCCCACCGGCGTCGGTGAAACGGACCGTGGGCAGGACGCCATTGTCGTACTGACGGCTGGCGGACCAGGTGATCTCGCCGTCGGCGTCCAGGCGTCCCACGTGGTACCAGAGCGTGGCGGCGTTCTGGGACTGGTGGACCTCGACCAGGTCGCCGTTGTCGTTGAGGGCGACGGCGGGGGTCACGCCGGTGTCGTACCGGCCGTGGCGCAGCCAGGTCACGCGGCCGTCGGCGCCGTACCTGCCGGTCCAGTACCACAGCGCCCCGGAACCGGAGTCGTGCACCTCCACGACCTGGCCGCGGTTGTTGGCCGCGACGGCCGGGTTGGCGCCGACGTCGCGCTTGTACTGGGTGCGGGTCCCGCCGTCGCCGGAGATCACCGCGAGCACGCGGCCGCGCAGCGCGTCCACGGTCGGCGGGACGGCCGGGTAGTCCTCGGCCCGGAGCAGCCGCGGCCCGAAGGCGGAGACGAGCTTCTGGTTCAGCGCGGTCAGGTTGCCGGCGGCGTGGGAGGGGTTGTCGGTCAGGTCGTCCTTGAGGTCGAGGGCGACGACGACGGGGGCGGCCGCGGGATGCGCCGCCGACCAGTCGCCGATCACCGCGAGCCAGTCGCCGAGCAGGTTGGTGGCCGGGTTGCCCGCGTGGTCGACCTCGTCGCCGGGCGCGTCGTGGCCGACGGAGTAGTCGCGGGCGGTGGCGTACCCGTTGTCGTGGACGTCGAGCTCGACGAAGCGGACGCCGTGGTCGAGCTGGTAGGCGATCGAGTTCCGGGCACCGGCGATGTTGCCCGAGTAGCTGTTGTGCGTGGCGCGGAAGACCGCCGAGGGTAACGGGACGTCCGCCGCCGCCTCGGCCGATCCGCCGGCCGTCAGGACCGAGGCGACGGCGGCGAGGACTGACAGGACGGCTGTCGATCGGGGCATGCGCTGATCCTCACGTCGGGGGGTGTCTCGTGGAACGACGCCGTCCCGCCACCCGGACCGGGGGCGGGACGGCGGGGCGGGGTCAGCGGTCCTCGTGCACGCGGCCGAACTCCACCGCCGGGGCGCTGCCGGCGAAGTTGCGGTCCACCTCGGCCCGTTCGGCCGGGCTGGGGGTGGCGTTCGTGCAGCTCACGGGGGCGCTGGAGCCTGACATCAGGTCGCTGCACAGCCCGGTACGGCGGTCCGGCAGGCCGAGGATGTGGCCGATCTCGTGCGTGGCGATCCGGAGCGGGAAGTAGCCCTGGTTGACCGCCTGGCGGCCCATCCAGATGGTGCCGCGGCCGAGGCTGGTGGGCAGCGTCCTGGGCCAGCCGTCGTCGGCCAGGACCACGAAGCTGGCGGGCGAGCCCTGCATGAGCCGGACGTTGACCACGTTCGCGTTCCAGACCTGGGCCGCCTGGTTCACCACGTTGACGAACTCCGCCGACCGGGAGGCGTCGTACCGCACGACCCGGACCAGCACGGCGGCCTGGGCCGGGGAGGTGAGCAGCAGGAAGGAGAGGGTGAGGACGACGGAGAGCGCGGCACGGAGAGACCTTGACACGGATCCTCCTCATGGAGTTGGGGGGCCATGTCACGGTATGCAGGAATTCAGGGGTTAGAAAAGTAGCAATTAGTGCATATTGCCGCCATATGACAATGGCGGCAATAGCTTCCCGTTGCGGGCGATACTGAGCGGTTTGGACGCAAAAGACAAGATTGTCGTGAGTTGCGCAGGGCAGTGGGGCCGGGATGTCCACCCCCGATCTCGTCCTGGCCCTCGGCGGCGCCGCCGCGCTGCTCGCCGCCGTCCTGCCCGGCCTGCTCGCCCGCCGGGCCTTCTCCCCTCCCCTGCTCTACCTGCTCGGCGGCATGGGGCTGTACCTGCTGCCGATCGGTCTGCCCGAGCCCGACCCCGTCGCCCACCGGGCGGCCGTCGAGCACATCACCGAGATCTGCGTGCTGGTCTCGCTCATGGGCGCGGGGCTGGCGCTCAACCGGAGGATCGGGTTACGGAGCTGGTCGACGACCTGGCGGCTGCTCGGCTGGGCGATGCCGCTGACCGTCGCCGGGGTCACGGCCGCGGCGACCGGCGTACTGGGCTGGCCGGTCGCCGCGGCGCTGTTGCTCGGGGCCGTGCTCGCGCCCACCGATCCGGTGCTCGCCTCCGACGTCAGCGTGGGCGAGCCGGCCGACGCCGAGAACGCCGACGACGAGGTGCGCTTCGCCCTCACCTCGGAGGCGGGCCTGAACGACGGGCTGGCCTTCCCCATCGTGTACGCCGCCATCGCCCTGGCCACCGCCGGCGGACTCGGCTGGACGGGCGAGTGGGCGCTGACGGACGTGCTCTACCGGATCGTCGCCGGGGTCGTCTGCGGCCTGCTGATCGGCCGCCTGCTCGGCCGGCTGTTCTTCCACTCCCCCGCCGAGGAGCTGCGCCTGGCCGAGCGCCGCGACGGCTTCGTGGCCCTGGGCGCCACCCTGCTCGCCTACGGGGTCACCGAGCTGGCCGGCGGTTACGGCTTCATCGCCGTCTTCGTCGCCGCCTGCGCCATCCGCCGGGTCGAGCACGGCCACGGCTACAACAACGTCCTGCACGGCTTCGTCGAGCAGCTCGAACGGCTCTTCACCTCCTGGCTGCTGCTCCTGCTCGGCGGTTTCGTCGCCACCGGCGGCCTGGCCCCGCTCACCTGGCGCGGCGCCCTCGTCGGCCTGCTGCTGATCCTGGTCATCCGCCCGCTGTCGGGCCGGCTCGCCCAGATCCGCGGCCGGGCCGGGCCCCGGGAGCGCCGGGTCATCTCCCTGTTCGGGATCCGGGGGGTGGGGTCGCTGTTCTACCTGGCGTACGCGCTGGGTCACGCCGACTTCGGCGTGCCGCCCGAGGAGCTGTGGGCGGTGACGGCCTTCACCGTGGTGCTCTCGGTCGTCCTGCACGGCATCACCGCCACCCCGGCCATGGCCCGCCTCGACGCCCTCCGCGAGCGGGTGACGCCCCGCGCGCGGAGGTAGGACGCGGCCTCGCGGAGAGGGGGCCGCGAGGCCGCGTCACCATACGCCTGCCGCAGGACGGACGCCCGCCCGGGACGGGTGGCGAACGGGACCTGGACGAGAGAACCTGGGGCGCGGACGAGCGCGCGAGACGGGTGGTGCACATGCCTGAGTGGCTGGAAGCGGGAACATGGGGGCTGGTCGCCGGGGCCGCGCTGGTCCTGGGCGCGGCCGTGGCGATGCTGGTACGGGTCCCGGCGCGGATGATCGCCACCATCATGGCCTTCGGCGCCGGGGTGCTGATCTCGGCGCTCTCCTTCGAGCTGCTGGACGAGGCCGAACGGTCGGGCGGCCTGCTGCCCACGGCCGTCGGCTTCCTCGCGGGGGCCTGCGCGTACGTGGCGGCCAACGCGATGCTGGCGCGGCACGGAGCCCGGCACCGCAAACGCTCCGGCGACCAGCAGCCCAGCGAGGCCGACGCGCAGGGCAGCGGCGCCGCCATAGCCGTCGGCGCGCTGCTCGACGGCATCCCCGAGTCGGTGGTGCTCGGGCTGTCCCTGCTGCACGGCGGCGAGATCGGCCTCGCCGTCGTGGCGGCGGTGTTCGTCTCCAACGTCCCGGAGGGCCTGTCCAGCGCCGCCGGCATGAGACGGGCCGGGCGCGGCCCCGCGTACGTGTTCGGCGTCTGGGGCGGCATCGCCGTGGTCAGCGGCCTGGCGGCCCTGGTCGGTTACCTGACCCTGCGGACGGCCTCCCCCGAGGCCATCGCCCTCATCACCGCGATCGCGGCCGGCGCCATCCTGGCCATGGTGGCCGACACCATGATCCCGGAGGCGTTCGAGCAGGCGCACGTCCTGACCGGGCTGATCACCACCGTCGGCTTCCTGTCGGCGTTCGCCATCGAGCGGCTGGCGGCCTGACGGCCGCCCATCAGGTCAGGGAGCGGCGGCCGATCCGAGTGCCCACGGGCCGGGAGGCAGCTGGACCGTCATGATCATGGAGCAGGCGCCGGTGCCCGCGCCCCGGTAGCCGTGCGGGGCGTCGCCGTCGAAGGTGGCGGTCTGGCCCGCCTCGACCGGGTGCTCGACGCCGTCGAGGATCAGCGTCATCCGCCCGGACACGACGCTGAGGGTCTCCACGACCCCGGCCTGGTGGGGCTGGCTGGGGTACTCCTCGCCGGGTTCCAGCCGCCAGCGCCAGACCTCGACCGGAACCGGGCCCGCGGTGGTCAGCATGAGCGTGGCCTGACCGCCCCGCGGCCCGGTCCACAGAGGGGTGACGTCGTCGGCGGCCACGATGCGCAGCCGACCCTCGGGCGGCCCCTGCATCAGCGCCGACACCGGGACGCCGAGGGTGTCGGCCAGCCGCACCAGGGTGGCCAGGTTGGGGTTGCCCTGCGCCCTCTCCAGCGCCACCAGGGCGCCCTTGCTGACCTGGGCGCGCCGGCCGAGCTCCTCCAGCGACAGGCCCGCGCGGGTGCGGGCGGCCTTGACGTTGTGGGCGACCGTTCGCAGGGCTTGGGCCGGCTCGGCCATCTGTTCACCTTCCCTCGCAGGCAGACCAGTGCAATGTACTGCGCGGTCGGTCCGTTGGCATGCTGCGGTCATTCTACTGTACTGTTTGGTCGTTCCGCTGAAGGCACGGGAGGTGTCGTGATCGCTCTGCTGCTGGCCCTGGGCAGCTCGCTCGCCTACGGCTGCGCCGACTTCCTCGGCGGCCTGGGCGCCCGCAGGGCCCATGTGCTGCGTACCGTGATGGTCGCGGCCCCGGCCAGCCTCGTGGTCGAGCTGCTTCTGTGGCCGATGCTCGGCGCGTCGTTCAGCCCGGCGGCGCTCGGCTGGGGCGCGGCCTCGGGGGTGGCCTCGGCCGCCGTGTTCGCCCTGCTCTACCGCACCCTGGCGATCGGCCCGATGAACGTGCTGTCGCCGGTGACCGCGCTGGTCTCGGCCGCGCTGCCGGTCGCCGTGGGCCTGCTCCAGGGCGAGCACCTGTCCGCCGCCGGGCTGGTGGGGCTGCCGCTCGCGCTGGTGGCGGTCGTGCTCGTCAGCGCCGGTCACGGCGGGGGCTCGGCGCGTCCGTCGCGCACGGCGCTGCTGCTGGCGTTCGGCGCGGGGTCGGCGATCGCGCTCCAGCTCGTCTTCCTGCACCAGGCGCCGTCCGACAGCGGGGTGGCGCCGCTGATCGTCGGCCGCGCGGTCTCCTCGGCGGTCACCCTGACCGCGGCCGGGCTGCTGCGCCGCCGGCTGGGCTCCGAGCGGCCCGCGTACGCGCTGTCGGCCACCGCGGGCGTGCTGGACTCGGTGGCGAACCTGCTGTTCCTGCTCGCCTCCCGCAGCGGCGACCTGGCCGTCGTGGCCGTGATCACCGCCCTCTACCCGGCCGGCACGGTCCTGCTCGCCCGCGGCGTGCTGGCCGAACGCATCCACCGCGGCCAGCTCGTCGGCCTGGGCGCCGCCGCCGTCGCGGTCAGCCTCCTCGCCCTGCCCTGAGCAGGGCGCCCGGCCGTTCACGGGCGTCAGGAGCGCGAGTTGACGACCACGGCGACGGCCAGCGGGACCACCGCCCACCCGGCCAGCACGGCGAACGCCGCCCACGTCGGCATGACGTCCGGCACCTGCTCGATCAGCTGGAGAGCCGGGAAGGCGGGCAGGACCCGGTTGACCACCTCGCCGCCCGGCAGCATGCGGGCGACGAACGGCAGCACCAGGACGATCGCCACCAGCGCCGCCGTCGCCACGGCGCCGTTGCGCAGGATCGCGCCGAGCGCCAGCCCGAGCAGCGTGGTCACCACGATCATCAGGGTGCCGCCGGCGACGATCGTCCACGAGCCGGCGGGCAGCCACGACGGGTGGAACCCGGCGGCGACGGACCGCCCGTAGAGATAGCCGGGCACCGCGATGAGCAGCGAGCCGGCGACCGCGACGCCGCCCAGCACGACCGCCTTGGCCGCCAGCACCCGGCCTCTCGACGGCATCGCCACGAACGTGATGTCGATCATGCCGGACGCGCGCTCGCCGCTGACGGTCATCGCGCCCAGCATGCCGAGTGGAAGCTGGGCCAGGACCACCCCCACGTACACGGCGACCACGACCCCCATGGCCGCCTGGTCGGCCGTACGGCCGGGGTCCCAGCGCGAGATGACGGTGCCGGCGCCGAGCACGGTGAGCGCGAGCGACACCAGCACCCCGACGCCGAGCGCCCACCAGGTCGAGCGCAGGGTCCGCAACTTGATCCACTCGGCCGCGACGGCGTTCACCGCTCGCCCCTTCCGACGAGTTCCATGAACGCCTCCTCCAGCGAGACGCCCTGCCCGGCCAGCTCGCCGAGCCCGGCGTCGGCACGCAGCCTGCCCCCGGCCAGGACGATCAGGTGGTCGGCCGTGACCGCCATCTCGCTGATGAGATGGCTGGACACGAGCACGGTGCGGCCCTCGGCGGCCAGCGACCTGAGCAGGCCGCGCATCCAGCGGATGCCCTCGGGGTCGAGCCCGTTGGCGGGCTCGTCCAGCACCAGCACCTCGGGGTCGCCGAGCAGCGCCGCGGCCAGGCCGAGCCGCTGCTTCATGCCCAGCGAGAACCCGCCGACGCGCCTGCCGCCCATCCCGCCGAGCCCCACGAGCTCCAGCAGGGGGCCGATGCGGGCGCGGGCCAGGCCGTTGGAGCGGGCCAGCCACCACAGGTGCTGTTCGGCGCGCCTGCCCCCCTGCACCGCCGACGCGTCCAGCAGCGCGCCGACCCGGGTGAGGGGGCGGTCCAGGTCCCGGTAGGGCAGGCCGTTCACGGTGGCCCGTCCGGCGGTGGGCTGTTCGAGGCCGAGGAGCACGCGCATGGTCGTGGTCTTGCCCGCGCCGTTGGGGCCGAGGAAGCCGGTGACGCGGCCGGGCCGGACCGTGAAGGTGACGTCGTCCACCGCCAGGGTCCGCCCGAAGCGTTTGGTGAGTCCGTTGACTTCGATCATGCCCTTCACCCTCCACGGCCGCCCGTCCGGCGCGCATCGGTCCTGAGACCGATACGGGCGGCGGGGGCGCCGGGCTAGGTTCGTACCGTGCGCCAACAGATCCGTCCTCCTCTGCTGAGCCGGGTGCCGGCCTGGGGCTGGGTTTCCGTCGACACCGCCGTCGCGCTGATCGTCACGCTCGCCTACGCCGGGCTCACCTGGTCGCGGAACCCGTCCGAGCCGGGCGTGCCGGACCTCGTGGCGGCGCTGGCGGCGGGCCTTCCCGTGGCGGTCAGGCGGTTGTGGCCGGGGCCGGTGTTCGTGGTCGTCCTGCTGGGCGGGCTCGGCATGCGGGAGTTCCTGCTTCCCCACGCCGAGCTGCTCTGCCTGCCGCTCGCGCTGTACACGCTGGCCACGCGGAGCAGGGCCGTGCTGCCGCTGCTGGTGGCGTGCGCGGTCGCCGCGCAGGGCGTGGCGGAGGTCCCGCTGACGGACGCGGTCCGCGACCGGCTCGGGCTGGCGCTGGCGATCCTGCTCGCCGCCTGGGCCGCCGGCACGGCCGTACGCCAGCGCAACCTCTACACCGGGCAGCTCGCCGCGCAGGCGGAGGAGCGGGCCCGCGCCGAGGCCGTGGCGGAGCGGCTGCGGATCGCCAGGGAGCTGCACGACGTCATCGGCCACAGCCTCAGCACGATCGCCGTGCAGGCGGGCGTGGCGGGGCACGTGGGCGAGGCGAAGGAGATGGGCCGCACGCTGGCCTCGATCGAGGAGACCAGCAGGTCGGCCCTGCGGGAGACCAGGCAGCTGCTCGGCGTGCTGCGCGAGGACGGCGAGGCCGAGCTCGCGCCCGCTCCCGGCCTGGCCGACCTGGGCACGCTCGTCGCGCGGACCAGGGCGGCGGGCCTGGAGGTGGAGTTGTCCATCGACGGCGCCGTGAACGGGGAGATGGAGCCGACGGTGTACCGGATCGTCCAGGAGGCGCTGACCAACGTGCTCAAGCACGCCGGCGCCCGGCACGCCGTCGTTCGCGTCGAGCGCCGGGCGGACGAGCTGACCGTGGAGGTCACCGACGACGGCACGCGCGGCCGGGCGCGCCCCGACGGGCACGGCCTGACCGGGTTGCGCGAGCGGGTGCGCGTCTTCGGCGGCGAGTTCGAGGCGGGCGCCCGTCCCGTGCGCGGTTTCCGGGTGCGGGCGAGGCTGCCGCTGTGATCAGGGTTCTGGTGGCCGACGACCAGGTGCTCATCCGGGCGAGCTTCCGGCGGCTGGTCGACTCCGCGCCGGGGTTCCGGGCGGTCGGCGAGGCCGCGACGGGCACGCAGGCGGTGACGGCGGCCGCCCGCGAACGTCCCGACCTGGTCCTGATGGACGTGCGCATGCCGGAGATGGACGGCATCGAGGCCACCCGCCGCATCTGCGCGGACCTGCCGGAGACCCGCGTGCTCATCGTGACCACCTTCGACCTCGACGAGTACGTCTACGGCGCGCTGCGCGCGGGCGCGGCGGGCTTCCTGCTCAAGGACACGCCCCCGGCCGAGCTGATCAGGAGCATGGCCGTCGTCGCGTCCGGCGAGTCGCTGCTGGCGCCGAGCGCGACGCGGCGGCTGGTCGAGCGCCACGTGCGTCCGCCGTCGACGGCGGACGGCCTGGACGTCACCGAACGCGAGCGCGAGGTCCTCGTCCTGGTGGCCAGGGGCCTGTCGAACGCCGAGATCGCCGCCACCCTGTTCGTCAGCATGAGCACGGTCAAGACGCACGTCAGCAGCCTGCTGACCAAACTCGGCGCCCGTACCCGCGTGCATCTGGTCATCGCCGCCTACGAGGCGCGGCTCGTCTGAGGGCGTCGTTCCCGGCCGCGCGACTATTCATTGAATGTATAGTCGTGATCATGTCAACCGGCCACGTGCTGCTCGGCTTCCTCGCCGAGCGGCCGAAACACGGATATGAGCTCAAGAAGGAGCACGACCACCGTCTCGCCGGCGCCAGACCCCTGGCGTACGGGCAGGTCTACGCCACCCTGCAACGCCTGGAACGCGACGGGCTGGCGGAGGTGGCCGAGACCCGGCAGGAGGGCGGCCCCGAACGCACCCTGTACACGATCACCGACTCCGGCCGGGCGGAGCTGGACCGGTGGCTGAACACCGTCGAACCGTCGGCGCCGTACGTCGCCGGCCCGCTGTTCGCCCGGGTCGCCGTCGCGGGGAAGGCCGCCGACGGCTATCTCGTGCGGCAACGCGAGGCACACCTGGCCCGCATGCGGGAGCTGACCGCCGAGAAGGCGTCCGGCGGGGCCGCCCAGGTGCTGGCGGCCGACTACGCGCTCCAGCACCTGGACGCGGACCTGCGCTGGATCGAGACCGCGCTCGCGCGGATGAAGGAGGACCACGATGCTTGAGGCCAGGGGCCTGAGCAAGTTGTTCGGCGGCGCCAGGGCGCTGAACGGCGTCTCCCTGGAGATCGCGGAGGGCGAGGTCGTCGCGATCACGGGGCCGAGCGGCGCGGGCAAGTCGACGTTGCTGCACTGCCTGGCCGGGGTCGTCCGGCCGGAGTCCGGCGAGGTCGTCCTCGACGGCCGGCGCATCGACACCCTGCCCGAGGACGACCTGACCAGGTTACGACGCGAGAGCTTCGGGATCGTCTTCCAGTTCGGCGAGCTGGTGCCCGAGCTGACCGCGGCGGAGAACGTCGCGCTGCCGCTGCTGTTCAACCGGCACGGCAGGCAGGAGGCGATGACCGCCGCGGCCGAGTGGCTGGCCCGGCTGGAGGTGTCCGACTGCGCCGGGCAGCGCACCGGCGAGCTGTCCGGAGGGCAGCGGCAGCGGGTCGCCATCGCGCGGGCGCTGGTGACCGGACCGCGCGTGGTCTTCGCCGACGAGCCCACCGGGGCCCTGGACACGCTCGGCGGCGAGCAGGTGATGGGCGCGCTGCTCGGCGCGGCCCGCGCCGGCCGGGCCGCGGTCGTCCTGGTCACCCACGACAACCGGGTGGCCGCCTACGCCGACCGCGAGATCCCCCTGCGCGACGGAGCGGTGCTGGCAGGGGTGGAACGATGATCGCCGTACTGCTGATGTTGAACAGGGGCCGCTCGCGGGCCGAGCGCGTACGCGCCTGGCTGGTGGGGACGGGCGCGGCGGTGGCGACGTTCCTGGTCTGCACGGCCGTCAGCCTGGCCGACGTCGAGGACGAGGGCGGCTCGCTGACGGGGCTCGCACTGACCCTGCTGGCGGTGCCCGTCGCCGGCCTGGTCCACCAGGCCAACCGGCTGGCCTCGGCCACCAGGGAACGACGGCTGGCCGCCCTGCGGCTGGCGGGCGCGACACCGGGCGACGTACGGCGGCTGGGCGCCCTGGAGGGCGGCCTGCTGACGCTGGCCGGGTCGCTGGCGGGCGGCGCACTTTACGTGGTCACCCACCTCGGCGGCCCGCTGCCGCAGGTGCCGGTGGTCGTGGCCCTGGTGACGTACGGCGGGGTCGTGTCGGGGGCGCGCGCCGGGCGGGACGTCGTCGTCTCCCCGTTGGGAGTGACCCGCCGGGCGCGCGTGCGGGGGCCGCGCGTGCGGGACCTGCTCCTCCTCGCGGCAGGCATCGGCCTCTACGTTCTGGGGGCTTGGCTGAAGGGCCGCTTCCCCTTGGCCGGTCCGTACGGGTCCGTGCTGGCCATGGCGGCCGGGCTGGTCATGATGCTGTTCGGGCTGACCCTGGCCACGACCTGGCTGATCGGGCTGTCGGCCCGCCGGACCGGCCGGCGGGCCCGGTCGCCGGAGGCGTTGCTGGCCGCGCGGCTGGTCGAGGCCGACCCCCGGGCGTGGGCCAGGGCCCTGTCCGTGGTGAGCCTGACGGTGTTCTTCGGCGCGGCGGCCGGGGCCCAGCAGGCCCCCGTCGGCTACTCCCAGGCCCACGCCCTGGTGGACGTCGCGCTCCTGCTGGCCCTGACGACCTCGGCGGTCGCGCTGGTGGTGCACCAGGCGGAGGAGCTGATCGACCTGCGCCGCTCGCTGGCCGCGCTGTCCGCCGCCGGGGTGCCGGAACGGGCGCTGGGCGGGGTGCTCGTGCGGCAGGCGGTCGTCGCGGCGCTGCCGGTCTGCGTGGTGGCGGCCGTCTCGGGGGTCGCCGTGGTGGTTCTGACCGTGGTGGACGTCTACCCCGTCGAGGCGCTGGCGTGGGCGATCACCAGGGCGGTCCTCATGGCGGGCGTCGGGGTGCTGGCCGCCGTGGTCGTCGCCCTGGCGGCCCGTCCCCTGTTGCGCGGCGCGCTGCGTCCCGAGGCGCGGGCGTGATCCGGCTACGCTGACGGGCGGCGGGCGACCGGCTGTCTGAGCAACGTCCTGGGGGCGGGGGCGGTGAAGTCGGTCAGGTAGATCTCGTGGTGCGGCCCGCTGGGCTCCAGACCGTGCTCGGCCATGAACGCCTCCATCACCTCCAGCGATCTCTTCTCCTCGCTGTAGGGCCCCTCATGCAGCAGTTCCACGCACTCGCCCTCGGTGAAGGTGACGACCACGACCCGGTCCACGGCCGCCCCGGACGCCCGCGTCCGTTCACGCGCCACCTCGGCCGCCCCGGGTTCGGGCGTCTCGGGCAACGGCAGCAGCAGATGCCAGCGCCACCGGTCGCGGGGCGTCTCCAGCGGCGGCAGCGAGGTGTCCTCCACCCACCAGCGCCCCTCCAGCGGCCCGGCGGGGCCGCCCATGGCGGAGGCCACGGCGTACAGGGCGCCGATGGCCGAGACGTGCTCGGCGCCGCCGGGCTCTCCCATGCCCGTGACGTTGAGACAGGTGACGGGGGCGCAGTGGATCAGTCGCGGGGTCATCGATTCTCCGGGTAGATCTCGGGGGAATCCCCCTAGCGTGGGGTCTCCCAATGGGGGAGAGTCCAGTCAGCGACGGCGGGGTGCGCAGAGTGCTCCTGCCCCCGATCGCCTCCGCGCGCCGTCCGACCGGCTCCACCCCCACAGATCCGGAGGATGTCCCATGACCACGCCGAACTCTCCGGCCGCGCTGCCCGGCCTGCACACGGCCAAGGTCCTGATATCCGCCTACGCCGCGCTCAGCCTGCTGACCGTCGTGGCGATCGCCGTCTTCTCCGCCGTCGCGCCGTCGCTCGTCACCCCCGAGGCATGGGGGCGCGGCGTCATCGTGGCGGCGACGTCCGTCCTCACCTTCGCCTTCGCGCGCCGGGCCCAGAACGGGGGCGACCGGGCGCTCCTGCGCCTGCGCATCGTGCTCGTCGTGATCCTCGTCGCGGTGGTGGGCGTGCTGCTGTTCCTGCCGCTGCCGAGCTGGATGGTCGCCGAGCAGGGCGTCTGCGGGGTGCTGCTGCTCGCCGCGGCGGTGCTCGCCTTCCGTGCCGTCCCGCCCGCCGGCGACTGAGAGCGCGGGTCACATACAGCGCATAGTGTCACGATCATGACGATCGAACTGCGTGCCGCCCTTGAGGACGACCTGGCGTTCCTGACCCGGCTGATCGGCGACCCGGAGAGCAGCGGCGAGTACCAGTGGTACGGCTGGCAGGACCCCCACCGCCTGCGCCGCCGCTGGGACGACAACGGGCTGCTCGGCGACGACGGCGGCATCCTCGTGATCGCCTCCGGCCAGGAGCGGGCGGGGCTCGTGTCGTGGCGCAGGCAGCTCACCTCCCGGGTGTCGTACTGCTGGGAGATGGGCCTGATCGTGGCGCCCGGCTTCCGCGGCAAGGGGCACGGGACGCGGGCGCAGCAGCTGCTGGTGCGCTACCTGTTCGACCATTCGCCGGTGAACCGGGTGCAGGCGACCACCGAGCTGGGCAACGTGGCCGAGCAGCGGGCGCTGGAGAAGGCCGGGTTCACCCGCGAAGGCGTGCTGCGCGGGTGCGGCTTCCGCGCGGGCGAGTGGCGCGACGGCGTGATGTACGGCATCGTCCGCGCCGACCTGGACGGGAACCGGGAGGCCACCGCCCCGGACGGCGGCGCCTGACCGGCGTCCGCCGGGCAGAGATCAACACTGGCTCAACAGATCTTCAACACCGGTGCTCCTACGTTGCGATCACAAGATCTCGCAACAAGGGGGAGCACATGCGCAAGCTTCACGCCCTGGTGGTGGCCGCGATCGTGGCCGGCGGCGTCCTGACCTCGGCCTCGCCCGCCGGCGCGTCCGCGCAGGACGCCCGGCAGGCGACACGGACGCAGGCCGCCGGGCCGATCAACTACTCGTGCGGCGCGCGGCTGCGGGTGAGCCGGGACGTGGCCAGGAACACCTGGCACCGCATGACGAAGGCGAAGGGCCGCCGCGGCATGGTCTACCTGTACGAGGCCGACGGCATCTACCGCGGCCGGAACGTGTGGTGGGCATGGGGCACCAGCCTGCGCTCCGGCGACCGGATCTCCATCGACTGGACCGACGACGGGGGCCGCACCTACCACGCCTGCCACGCGGTGGTCAGGGGCGGCGGACGCCGCAGCGTCACGTCGTACGCGGTGGACGCCCCGGCGGGCCGCAAGTTCCGCGCCTGCGTGAAGGCCGCGGGCAAGTGGTCGTGCACCAGCGCCTGGTGGGAGATCAGGTACTCCTGACCGGCCGGTGCGCCGGGCAGGGCGTGCGAGCTGCGGCGATACGACAGTGACTGCTTGACATACCGGACAACGGGCACATAGTGTCCCGTCAATCGGCAGGCACAGACGAAGACATCCCTGTCAGTGGTCTTCGTCTGTGCCTTTGTCGTATCCGGACCGCTGGCAAGGGATCACACCCCCCTGAAAGGCGGCCGGGCATGAGCGACGCCCCCGTGCAGAACACCTCCACCACGCCGATCCGCAACGCCGGAGACGCGGCCGACGTCATCAACACCCTGACGAGGCTGACCGGGCGGGCGAACTGGATCTGGTTCCTCGCCCTGGCGGGCCTGTTCCTGGACGCCTACTCCAACGCGGCCCTGGGCGCCGGCCTGTCCCCCATGGTCAAGCAGCTCGGCCTGTCGCCGGGCCAGGTCGGGGTGCTCACCGCCATGGCGCCGGCCATCGCCATCATCTCCAACCCGTTCGGCGGCTGGCTGGCCGCCCGGATCGGCCGGGTCAAGCCGCTGCTGCTGACCAAGGTGGTGTTCGCGCTCGGCGCGCTGCTCACCGCGGCGGGCTCGGACTTCCAGACCGTCTTCGCCGGCCGCGGCCTGGTCGGCATCGCGTACGGCATCGACTTCGCGGTGGCCATGGCCCTGCTGGCCGAGTACACCCCGTCCACGCTCAAGGGCAGGCTCAACTTCTGGCAAGGCGTCTGGTACACCGCCACGACCACGAACCTGCTGCTCACGCTCGTGTTCTACCGTTTCGACGTGGGCGCGGACATCTGGCGCTGGTCGGTGGGCTCCTCGGCCGCCTTCGCCGTCGTGCTGCTGATCCTTCAGCTGATGTTCCTGGTGGAGAGCCCGACGTGGCTGGCCGCCAAGGGACGCCTGCGCGAGTCCGCCGCCGCCCTGCGCCGTATGTACGGCTTCGCCGTCCAGGAGGACACCCGGCAGGCCGGCGGCGCGGCCGAGCAGGGGCGGCAGGTGGGGTTCGGTGACGCGGGCGTGCTGTTCCGCAAGCCGTACCTGCCGCGCACGATGTTGTCCACGGTCATCTCGCTCACCCAGGCCATGCAGTACTTCGCGGTCGGCTGGTACCTGCCGGTGATCAGCCTGGAGCTGTTCGGCAAGGAGTTCGAGAAGGCCACGATCGGGTCGATGGCGTTCAACGCGGTCGGCATCGTGGGCGGCTGCCTGGCCGCCTACACGGGCCGGCGCCTCGGCCTGCGGATCAGCTCGATGGCCGGGTACGCGGTGGTGTTCGTGGCCCTGCTGGTGATGGGCGCGACGTTCAAGGAGCTGCCGGTCGCGCTGGCCGCGCTGCTGCCGGTGCTGTTCATCTTCTTCCACTCCGCCGGACCGGGCCCGAACGGCAAGTCGATCGCCGCGCTGTCCTACCGCAGCGACATCCGCACCCTGGGCACCGGCGTGACCGGCATGCTCGGCAGCCTCGGCTCGGTCGCGGGCCTGTACCTGTTCCCGCAGCTCCAGGCGGGCATCGGGGTCGGCGCCAGCCTCATGGTGCTGTCGGTGGTGCCGCTGGCCGGCCTGGTCACCTGCCTGCTGATCAAGTGGGACCCCACCCGCGTGGCGGTCAACCTGGAGGAGGAGGAGATCGCGCTGCCGAAGAGGGACGGGCGCCGATGACCGGCCGCACCCGACGAGGGATTCTCAGCATCGACGAGGGCACCACGGGCACCCGCGCCGCGGTCGTCCTGGACGACGGCGCCGCCGCCCCGCCCGCCTACCGGCCCATCTCGGTCCACTCCCCCGACCACCTGCGGGTCGAGCAGGACGCCATGGAGATCTGGACGAAGACCGCCCAGGTCTGCGCCGAGGCGCTGGAGTGGGCCCGGGCGCACGACGTCGAGGTCACCGGCGTGTCGATCGCCACCCAGCGCGCCACCGTGCTGCTGTGGGACACCGTCACCGGCGAGCCGCTCACCCCGGCCGTGGTCTGGCAGGACCGCCGGTACGCCGCCCGGCTGCGGGAATGGGAACCCGCCTGGGACGCCCGCCTGGTCGAGCACACCGGCCGGCCGGTCGGCTCGCGCGCCCCGCTGCTGTGGGCCGCCGACGTGCTGCGCGACGACCCGGCCGCGCGCCGGGCGCACGAGGCGGGACGGGTGGCGTTCGGGTCGGTCGACACCTGGCTGGTGTGGCGGCTCACCGGCGGCGCGCGGCACGTCATGTCCGCCACCAACGCGGTCGCCGCCGGCGCCTACGACCTGCGCACCGGCGACTGGTACGAGCCGTGGGCGGACTTCCTCGGCTGCCCCCGCGACGTGCTCCCGCGCATCCTGGACGAGGACGGCGACTACGGCCACACCGACCCGTCGGTGCTCGGCGTACGGCTGCCGGTGTTGTCGGTGATGGGCGACCAGCACGCCGCGATGATCGCGCTCGGCGCGCACCGGCCCGGCCAGGCCATGTGCGTGCACGGCACGGGAACGTTCCTGGACGCCGTCGCCGGCGACCGGCCGCCCGCGCATCGCCGCGCGGTGCCGGGCGTGCTGACGCTCGTCGGCTGGCGTTCGCGCGGCGCGGCGGTGTTCAGCCTGGAGGGCTACGCCGCCACGACCGGCTCGGCGGTGCGCTGGCTGTGCGAGGAGATCGGGCTGTTCGACTCGCCCGCCCAGCTGACCGCGCTGGCCCGCGAGCATCCCGGGCCGAGCCGGGTGCGTTTCCTGCCCGCGCTGGCCGGGATGCGCACCCCGGTCTGGTCGCCCGAGGCCACCGGCGTCCTGACCGGGCTCAGCCTGTCCACCACCAGGGCCGAGCTGGCCCGGGGCATCCTGGAGGGCATCGCGCACTCGGTGTGCGACCTGCTCGACGGGGTGGAGCAGGCGCTCGGCGCGCCGGTCACCGATCTGTTCTGCGGCGGCGGGCTGGCCAGCAGCGACGTGCTGATGGCGAGCCAGGCCGACCTCGTCGGGCGGCCGGTCCGCCGCGCCCGCGCCAACGAGACGGCCAGCCTGCGCGGCGCCGCCTACCTCGGGGGCGTGCGCGCGGGGCTCTGGACCGACCTGCCCGCCGCCCTCGCCGGGCTCGGCGACGTCCCCGTCTTCGAGCCCACGTTGCCCGACGCCGCCCGCGAGGAGGCCCGTGCCGCCTGGCGCGACCTGCTCGCCCGGCACATCTCGTACCAACAGGAGGAATCCCCCTCGTGATCCGGCTTCCAGAACGCAAGCCCAGATCGGAGACCAGGAGCGCCATCCGGCGCACCCCGCTGCGGCTTGACCGTCAGGCGCAGATCGAGCGCCTGGCCGCCAGGCCGGTGGACGTGCTCGTCGTCGGCGGCGGCGTGACCGGCTGCTACGCCGCGCTGGACGCCGCGACCCGCGGCCTCAGCGTGGCGCTGGTGGAGCGCGACGACTTCGCCTCGGGCACCTCCTCCAAGTCCTCCAAGATGGTGCACGGCGGCCTGCGCTACATCGAGCAGGGCAACCTGCCGCTGGTGCGCCGCTCGCTGCTGGAGCGCCAGCGCTTCCGCCGCAACGCGCCGCACCTGGTGCGGCGGCTGCCGTTCGTGCTGCCGATCCTCGCCCAGGACGGCGTCTTCGACGCGCGCATCGCCAAGGCGTTCGAGGGCCTGCTGTGGACCTACGACCTGGCGGGCGGCTGGCGCATCGGCCGGCTGCACCAGCGGCTCAGCGTGGCCGAGGTGCTGGCCAGGGCGCCGCGCCTGCGCGCCGACCGGCTCAAGGGCGGCCTGCTCTACTACGACAGCCGCACCGACGACGCCCGCCTGACCCTGACCATCGCCAGGACCGCCGCCCACTTCGGCGCCACCGTGCTGAACGGCGCCACCTGCCGCGAGCTGGTCAAGGAGGGCGGCCGGGTGCGCGGCGCCCGCGTCGAGGTGGACGGCCGCACGGTCGAGGTGCGCGCCGGGGTCGTCGTCAACGCCACCGGCGTGTGGACCGACACCCTGGACGCGCTGTCCGACCCGGCACACCGCCCGCGGGTGCGTCCGGCCAAGGGCGTGCACATCGTGGTGCCGTGGACGCGGCTGCCGGTGGACGGCACGGTGACCGTCCCGGTGCCCGGCCGGGCCCGCCGCGCCACCTGCACCCGCTGGGGCGACGTGGTCGTGGTCGGCACCACCGACACCGACTACGACGGCTCGCCGGACGAGGTGCTGTGCACCCGCGAGGAGATGCAGTACCTGCTCGACGGCGCCAACACCGCCTTCGACGCCGACCTCACCCCGGACGACGTGATCGGCTCGATCGCCGGGCTGCGCCCGCTGGTCGGCGAGAAGGAGGGCGCCACGCTCGACATGAGCCGCGACCACCGGATCATCACCGACGGCTTCGGCCTGGTCACGGTCACCGGCGGCAAGCTGACCACCAGCAGGCACATGGGCGAGCTGGCGGTGGACGAGGCGCTGAAGGTGCTCGGCCGCAAGGCGCGCTGCCGCACCGCGCGGCTGCCGCTGCTCGGCGGCGCCGGCTACGACGCCGAGGCGACGACCGCGACCGGCGGGCTCGGCGCCCACCTGGGCGAGCGGTACGGCACCGAGGCCCGGTTCGTCGCCGACCTGATCACCGAGGACCCGTCGCTGGCCGGGCCGGTCGTCGAGGGCAGCGAGTACCTGCGGGCCGAGGTGGTCTACGCGGCCCGCTGCGAGCTGGCCAGGAACGTGGACGACGTGCTGTCGCGGCGCACCCGGATGCGGGTCTTCGCCCGCGACCTGTCGGTCGAGGCGGCTCCGGAGGTGGGCCGGTTGCTCCAGCGCGAGCTCGGCCTCTCCGACGACGAGGTGGCCAGGCAGGTCGAGGACTACGTACGCGGCGTGGACCGCGAGAAGAGCGTTCTGATGGAGGGACTTTCATGATCAGCAGGCAGACCGTCACCCATCCGTTCAACCGCGGCGACTACGTCGTGGGCGCGCCCACCCCGCCGCGCTGGGCCGCCGACTGCCCGCCGGGGACGGGCCCGGCCAGTCTCCAGGACCAGGTCGTGCCGGTCCCCGAGAGCGTGGTCGCCGAGCTGCGCGCGGTCGCCGCCGCCGTGCACACCGAGCGGGACGAGGTGATCCTGCGCACCCGCGACTGGTGGGCGGGCACCTCCATCGGCGAGACCGACGGCCGCCCGGCCACGCCGGAGGCGGTCGTCGTCGAGGTGGACGCGGAGGAGCAGGTGGCCGCCGTCGTGCGGATCTGCCACGAGCACCGCCTCCCGCTGACCGTCTCGGCCGGCCGCAGCAACGTGCTGGGCGCCGCGCTGCCCGTGCACGGCGGCGTCGTGCTGGACGTGTGCCGGCTCAACCGCATCCTGTCCTTCGACGCCGAGTCCATGATCGTCGAGGTGCAGGCGGGCATGTTCGGCGACCTGTTCGAGAAGGAGCTGCAGGAGACGCACGGCGCCACCACCGGCCACTGGCCGTCGGCGTTCGCCATCTCCACCGTCGGCGGGTGGGCCGCCTGCCGCGGCGCGGGCCAGCTCTCCACCCGCTACGGCAAGATCGAGGACATGGTGGTCGGGCTGGACGTCGTGCTGCCCGACGGCACCACGGCCAGCTACGGCACCTACCCCCGGGCCGCGGTGGGCCCCGACCTGCGGCAGTTGTTCATCGGCTCGGAGGGCACGCTCGGCGTGATCACCCGGCTGCGGCTGCGTACGCACCGGCTGCCCGACTACGCCAAGGGCATCGCCTACGGCTTCGACACCTTCGCCGCCGGGCTCGACGCGTGCCGGGAGATCCTGCAGCGCGGCGCCACTCCGGCCGCGCTGCGCCTGTACGACCGGCACGAGAGCGGCACCCACTTCGGCGAGCCCGGCACCAACCTGCTGCTCATCGCCGACGAGGGCGACCCGGTGCTGGTCGACGCCGTCATGAAGGTGGCCGCCGAGGTCTGCGCCGAACGCGCGTCGGTGACGCTGGACGGCGACGCCGTCTTCGCCCGCTGGCTGGACGAGCGGATGATCGTCGGCAAGGCCGCCGACGGGTTCGTCCGGGGGCCGGGGTTCGTCTCCGACACCTGCGAGATCGCCGGGCCGTGGTCCGCGCTGCCCGCCCTGTACGACGAGGTCGTGGCCGCCGTCGAGGCCGTCCCCGGCACGCTGCGCGCCTCGGCCCACCAGTCGCACGCCTACACCGACGGCGCGTGCCTGTACTTCTCCCTGCGCGGCGACGTCGAACGCGACCAGCGGCGCGCCTGGTACCGGGCCGCCTGGGACGCCGCCGCCGCGGTGCTCGTCAAGCACGGCGCGGCGATCAGCCACCACCACGGCGTCGGCCTGCTGCGCTCGCCGTACATGCGGGACGCGCTGGGCAGCGGCTACCCCACGCTGGTGGCGGTCAAGCAGGCGCTCGACCCGCGGGGCATCATGAACCCCGGCAAGCTGGGCCTGCCCGCGTCCTTCGAAAACCCGGCGCACTAAGGTGGATGCGGTGAACTCTCGCCACAAGGGCCCGCTGGATCGGCGCCTGCTCGCCGCGCTGGCCGAGCATCCCGTCGCCGCGTCGCTGGTGGGGGTGGAGATGGTCGAGCGGTTCACCTCCTCCCCCACGCCGCTCGGCATCCTGGCCTCGATCCCGCTCGCCGACCTGGCGGCCACCGTCAAGCGCACGGTGGCCGCCCAGAAGATCGCGTTCGTCAACATCGACTCGACCCCCGGCCTGGGGCACGACCCCGGGGCGCTGACGTACCTGCAGGGCATCGGCGCGGTCGGGATCGTCTCCACGCGGCAGGCGATGATCGAGCGGGCCACCGGGCTCGGGCTGCTGACCATGCAGAAGGTGTTCGTGACCGACCGGTCGAACCTGCGGCGCAGCATGCAGTCCATCACGCGGTCGCGCCCCGACCTGGTGCAGCTCATGCCGGCCATGGTGCTGCGGCACGTCGAGCGGCAGGTCAGGGCGGTCGGGGTGCCGTGCCTGGCCGCGGGGTTCGTCCAGAGCGCCGACGACGTGGTGGAGGCGCTGCGGCACGGGGCCGTCGGCGTGTGCACCTCCGATGAGGAGCTGTGGGGGCTGCGCCGCTCGGCCCTGCGCGCCTCCTGATCCCTCTCACCCGGAAGGACCATGCGATGACGCCTGCCCGCCTGCGGGAGACCGCCGCCCCCACGGTGCCCGTCCGGGGCGCCGGGAGGCGGTGGCCGGTGGCGCCCGCGGTGTTCGTCGTCCTGTGGAGCAGCGCGTTCATCGCGGGCATCCCCGGGGTCAGGGCGGCGCCGCCGTTGCTGCTGATGTTCGGCAGGTTCGCCGTCGCCGGGGTGCTGCTGGGGGCGTACGCGCTGGTCAGGCGGGTGCCGTGGCCCCGGGGCCGGGCCCTGGCGCACGTGGCCGTGGCCGGGCTGCTGATCCAGGCCGTGCAGTTCGGCGCCTTCTACAGCGCGCTCGGCGCGGGCCTGCCGGCCGCGGTCGTGTCCCTGGTCCAGGGGCTGAACCCGGTGGTCATCCTGCTGGTCGGCCGGGTGCTGGGCGAGCGGGTCGGCGCCGGGCAGTGGGCCGGGTTCGCGCTCGGCCTGGCCGGGGTGGTGCTGGCGGTGGCCGACCGGATCAACCTGTCCGCGTCCGGGGTGGCGCTGTGCCTGCTCGGTCTGGCCGGGCTCAGCGCGGGCACGCTCTACCAGCAGCGGTACGCCCCCCGCATGGACGCGCTGAGCGGCACCGCGACGCAGCTGCTCGTCAGCGCCCCCGCCGCCGGGCTGGCCTGCCTGGCCCTCGGCCCGGTACGGGTGTCGGACTGGACGGCCTTCGGGCTGTCGATCGGCTGGATGGCGCTGGTCAACTCCATCGCGGCGTTCATCCTGCTCAACCGGATGTTGCTGCGCTCACCGGCCAGCCGGGTGAGCACGGTGTTCTTCCTGACCCCGGCCGTGACCGCCGTGCTGGCCTGGTCGCTGGCCGGGCAGCCGCTGCCCCCGCTCGCCGTCGCCGGGCTCGTCCTGGGCGGCTGCGGGGTGCTGCTGGCCAACCTCTCGACACGAAGAAGGGCGAACTGATGCGCATTCGCGGCGCGGTTCTGGAGGAGATCGGCCGGCCCCGGCCCTACGCCGGTTCGCGGCCCCTGTCGGTCTGCGACCTCGAACTCGACCCGCCGGGGCCGGGCGAGCTGCTGGTACGGGTGGAGGTGGCGGGCGTGTGCCACTCGGACCTGTCGGTGGTGGACGGCAACCGGACGCGTCCCCTGCCCATGCTGCTCGGCCACGAGGCGGCGGGCGTGGTGGAGCGGACGGGCCCCGGCGTCGACGACCTCGCCCCTGGGCAGCGGGTCGTGATGACCTTCCTGCCCCGGTGCGGCGGCTGCGACGGCTGCGCCACCGAGGGCGTCACGCCGTGCGTCCCGGGCAGCGCCGCCAACAACGACGGCACCCTGCTGAGCGGCGCGGTCCGTCAGCGCAGGGACGGCCTGCCGGTGCTGCACCACCTCGGGGTCTCGGCGTTCGCCACCCACGTGGTGGTGGACCGGCGCTCGGTCGTCCCCGTGGACGCCGACGTGCCGCCCGAGGTCGCCGCCCTGCTCGGCTGCGCCGTGCTGACCGGCGGGGGCGCGGTGCTCAACGTCGGCAGGCCGCGCCCCGGGCAGACGGTCACGGTCGTCGGGCTCGGCGGCGTGGGCATGGCGGCGCTGCTCACCGCGCTGGCCCTCGACGGCGTCCGGGTGATCGGCGTGGACGCCAACCCGGCCAAGCTCGCCACCGCCCGCGAGCTGGGCGCGCACGAGGTGTACGGCCCCGCCGACCTGCCGGGCGATCTGCCGGGCGGGGCGGACGTCGTGGTGGAAGCGGCGGGCAACGCGCGGGCGTTCGAGACGGCGGTGAACGCGACGGCCCCCGGCGGCCGCACCGTCAGCGTGGGGCTGCCCGCACCCGGCGCCCGCGCCTCGATCTCGCCGCTCGCGCTGGTGGCCGGCGGGCGCAGCATCGTCGGCAGCTACCTGGGCTCGGCGCTGCCCGCCCGCGACATCCCGGTGTTCGCCCGGATGTGGCGCGAGGGCCGGCTGCCGGTGGAGCGGCTGGTCTCGGCCCGGATCGGCCTGGCGGCCGTCAACGAGGCGATGGACCAGCTCGCCGAGGGCGCCGCCCTGCGCCAGCTGATCGTCTTCGACGCGTGAGGGCGGCACGCCGTCCTCACGTGGCCCGTACGGGGTGCGCGAACAAACGAGGTGCGGCGGAACCGTCGCCGGGGTGAGGATGGCCGCGCACGGCCGTGAGAGCCGGCCCCCCGGATGAGGAGCGTGCCATGAGCGCCGTCGAAGGCGATCGCCCGCAGGTCACGGTGAGCACGGGCCGGCTGCGCGGACGGCTGGAGGGCGGCGTGGCCGTCTTCCGCGGCGTGCCGTACGCCCGCCCGCCGGTGGGCGGCCTGCGTCTGGCCGCCCCCGAGCCGGCCGAGGCGTGGGACGGGGTGCGCGAGGCCGCCGGGTTCGGCCCGCCGCCGCCGCAGTCCAGGCTGCTGGGCGCGTCCGGCAAGCCGGGCACGGACGGGAACTGGCTCACCGCCAACGTGTGGACCCCCGACCCGGGCGCCGCCCGGCTGCCGGTGATGGTGTGGCTCCACGGCGGCGGCTACATGTACGGCTGGTCCGGCGACCCCCTCTTCGACGGCCGCGCGCTGGCCCGGGACGGCGTCGTCGTGGTCACCGTCAACTACCGCGTCTCCGCCGAGGGCTTCGGCCTCTTCCGCGGCGCGCCCGCCAACCGCGGCCTGCTGGACCAGGTGGCCGCCCTGCGCTGGGTGCGCGAGAACGTCGCGGCCTTCGGCGGCGATCCGGACCGGGTGACCGTCTTCGGCGAGTCCGCCGGCGCCGGGAGCGCCGCGGCGCTGATGACCATGCCCGGCGGGGCCGGCCTGTTCCGCCGGGCGATCGCGCAGAGCGTGCCGGCCCTGTTCTTCACCCCCGAGCTGGCCGCCGACCTCGCCGCCGCGGTGTCCGGCGAGCTGGGCCTGCCGCCGCACGCCGACGAGCTGGCCCGCCTGTCGCCGGAGCAGCTGATCGGGGCGGGCGACGCGGTGGCCGCCAGGATGGGCGGCAACCCGCGATGGGGGCTCGCCGCGCACGTCCGCACGCCGTTCGCGCCGGTCGTGGACGGCGAGGTGCTGCCCGCGACGCCGTGGCGGGCACTGGCGGACGGGGCCGCGCCCGGGGTCGAGCTGGTCGTGGGCCACAACCGCGACGAGTACCGGCTGTTCATGGCCCTCGCCGGCGACCTCGGCCAGGTCACCGCCGAGCAGACGGCCACCGCGCTGCGGACGCTGGCCCCCGACCCGGCGGCCTACCGGGCCGCCCACCCGCAGGCCGACGAGGAACGGCTGTACGAGCTGGTGCACTCCGACTGGCTGTTCCGGATGCCGTCGCTGCGGCTGGCCGAGGCCCGCCTGAGGCACGGCCGGGCCCACCTGTACGAGCTGACCTGGCCGGCCCCCGGCATGGGCGGGACCCTGGGGGCCTGCCACGGGCTGGGCCTGCCGCTGACGTTCGGCAACCTGACCGAGGGCGCGGCCGGGCTGCTGCTCGGCCAGGAGCCGCCCCCGGACGCCGCCGAGCTGTCGGCCCGGGTCCGGGCGGCGTGGACCTCCTTCGCCGCGACCGGCGACCCGGGCTGGCCGGCGTACGAGCCGCGCGACCGGCGGGCCTGGATCATCGACACCGAGCCGGGCACGGCGGCGTATCCGGAGGAGGTGTCCCGTGCGCTGTGGGCCGGGCACGCCTTCGACCCGCTGCCGCTGCGGACGTGACCGCCCTGGCCTGCGGATCTTGTCGGTCACAGGTCACTTCCAAGTGGGACTGCACCAGGCTGGGCGATCGTGTCCGTCGTGCCGGAGAACCGGCGAGATCGACTGACCTGAGGTGACCGTGTACAAGAAGGCGTTTGCCGCTGCGGCGTCCGCTGTCCTGGCCCTGACCCTGGCTCCCGCCGCGCCCGCGGCGGCGAAGCCGTCCGTCCAGATCGTCGAGGGGTACTCCGCGACGATCCGGGAGAACGACAGCAAGTTCTTCTGCCCGGCCGGCGAGGTGTTCATCGGCCGGTCCCACAACGGGGACGAGAACGGCTGGACGACGTACTGGTGCGGCCGGATCTGGATCGGCACCGAGCAGGTCGCCGTGTCCACCGCCCACCACCAGGAGGTCGCCACCGAGACCTACTCGTGGTTCGAGGGGCCGGAGAGCAACGCCCTGGTGGGCCGCGAGCACGACGGGGACGAGAACGGCGTCACCTCGGCCTACTTCGCGCTGCTCACCTGGCAGGGCAGGCCCGTGACGCTGGTGAACAAGCGCTGGTCGCAGACGTACAAGGAGAGCAGGCACGAGTCGAAGGCGAACCCGGGCGAGATCATGACCGGCCGCAGGCACTTCGGCGACGAGAACGGCGACACCGTCTACCAGTACGCCACGGTCTCGTACTGACCGGCGGGCCCCGGCGGTCAGTCGCAGGCCTGGGTGCTGACCGGGTTGGTGGCCGTGGCCGCCTGGCGGGCGTCGGGTGCGACCTCGGCGGCCGTCAGCGCGTAGCCGGTCTCCACCTGGCCGGCGACGGCGGCGAAGATCACGCCCAGCACCCGGCCGTCGACGGCCAGCAGCGGGCCGCCGGAGTTGCCCTGCTGGATCTTGCCTCTGACCTGGTAGACCTCCCTGGTCACCTTCGAGGCCCGGTAGATGTCGGGGCTGCCGGCCCGCTGCCGGATCGCGACGCGGGCGGGTTCCGGCGTGAACCCGCCGCCGTTCGGGTATCCGGCGACCAGCGCGTCCTGGCCCTCCCGCGCCTGGGGCCCGAAGGTGAGCGGGGGCAGCCCGAGCCCCGGGACGTACAGGACCGCGATGTCCCGCCGCGGGTTGTACCAGACGACCTGTGCCGGGTGCGGCCGCTGCTGGTGGTCGACGACCTGGAGGTCCGTGTCCACCCCCGCCACGACGTGCGCGTTGGTCATGATGTGGTCGGGCGCGTACGTGAAGCCGGTGCCGGTGATGCGCTTGCCGCAGGAGGTGGCGGTCCCCTGGACCTGGAGGATGCCCGTCCGCGCCTGCCGCAGCGCCGGGCTGCGCAGCACGGCCACGTCCGGCGGCGGCACCCGGGCGGTGCTCATCCCGGCGATGGCGTCGAGCACCGGCGGGAAGTCCGACCGGTCGACGAACTGCTTGAAGGGCCGCTGCCAGTCCCGCGCCGCCTCGGGCACCGCCTCGTCCATCGTGGACAGCAGCGCCGAGCCGCGGATCTGCTCCACCGCCAGCGCCCACGGGCCGGACACCAGCAGGCTGCCCACCAGCCAGGCGACCACCAGGACGAACGCGGCGTTGACCAGCCCGCCACCCACGGAGTCCAGGATCAGGGCCGGCTCGCCCCGGATGTACGTGCGTAACCGCACCCCCAGCGTGGACGCGGCGAACTGCCCGGCCAGCGCGATCAGGAACACGATGACGACCGCCAGGGCCGTCTGCGGCATGTCGCCGGTCACGAGCGCGTCCGCGACCGCGGGGGCGACGGCGATCCCCAGCACGCATCCGGCGACGAACCCGATCGAGCTCGCCACCCCGACGACGAACCCCTGCCTGAACCCGGCGACACCGAAGCCGATCACCATGACGACCAGGACGACGTCGAGCAGATCACCAGGCACAAGGAAAGACAATCACCTTTTCCCCGACAAGGGAGCATTCCATCCGGTACGGCAGCTTTCCTTGATCCACCCGCCCTCGCGGAAGGGCCGGCCCGGCGCGCCGGGCAACGTGACAGCCCCCGATCAGAGCCCGGCCGTGACGTCGGGCACGTACCCGTCCGGGCGGCGCGGCGGACGCCGGTAACCGGTGGCGGGCGGCCGCGGCGGGATCTCCAGCGGCGACCGCTCCACCCGCCGGTAGGGGATCGTGGACAGCAGGTGCGCGATCATGTTGATCCTGGCCCGCCGCTTGTCCTCGCTCTCCACCTCGTACCAGGGGGCCTCGGGGATGTCGGTGTGCACCAGCATCTCGTCCTTGGCCCGGGAGTACTCCTCCCACCTGGTGATCGACTCCAGGTCCATCTCCGACAGCTTCCACCGGCGCATCGGGTCCTCCAGCCGGTCGCGGAAGCGCCGTTCCTGCTCGGCGTCGCTCACCGAGAACCAGTACTTCCGCAGCAGGATCCCGTCCTCGACCAGCAGCCTCTCGAAGATCGGGCACTGGTGCAGGAAACGCGTGTACTCCTCCTGCGTGCAGAAGCCCATCACCCGCTCGACCCCGGCCCGGTTGTACCAGCTCCGGTCGAACAGCACGATCTCCCCCGCGGCCGGCAGGTGCTCGACGTACCGCTGGAAGTACCACTGCGACCGCTCCCGCCCGGTCGGCACGGGCAGCGCGGCGATCCTGGCCACCCGGGGGTTCAGGTACTCGGCGACCCGCTTGATCGTGCTGCCCTTGCCCGCGGCGTCCCGGCCCTCGAAGATCACCACGACGCGCCGCCCCTCGGCCCGCACCCACTCCTGCAGCTCCACCAGCTCCTGCTGGAGGCGGAGGAGTTCCTTCTCGTACGGCTTGCGGCGCAACCTGTCAGTCCCCATGCCTGCGGATTCTAGAAGCCGGCCCCTTCCGGGAGGGCGGAAGGTCACGGAGTTCAGGACGTCCGGCGGTGTCGCCCCACGGCCGCACGCGTCAGTCTGGGACCAGGTTCGACCACGGGAAAGAGATGATGACCATGTCCCCGATCCGTTCCCTGCTCGCCGTCGCCCTGGCGGTGACCGTCACCGGCGTGCCGGCCTTACCCGCGCGGGCCGCGCGGCAGGCCGCCGTCCCCGTCCTGGTGGGTGTCCGGGCCGCGCACCTGCCCGGACTGGACCGGCTGGTCTTCGAGTTCCAAGGCCCGGTCCCGGCCCGGCAGGACGTCCGCTACGTGTCCCGGCTGGTCGCCGACGGCTCCGGGCGTACGGTCGGCGCGGTCGGCGACGCCCTGCTCCAGGTCCGCTTCGACCAGGCCGACGGCCACGACCGCCGGGGCCGGACCACCTACGGCCCCACCCGCCGGACGTACGCGCTCCCCGGCGTCGTCCAGGTCGTCAACACCGGCGACTTCGAGGCCACGCTCACTTTCGGCGTCGGACTCGCCAGGCGCGTGCCCTACCGGATCCGCACGCTCACCCACCCCAGCAGGGTCGTCGTCGACCTGACCACGTCCTACCGGACCGTGCCCGTACGCGATCACTTCCTCGACACCACCGCCCGGAGCCCGCGTACGACGGCCGTGACCCGCCCGGTGGCCCCGCCCGCGACCGCGTTCGGCGCGCTGCGACGGCTGTTCGCCGGCCCGACCCAGGACGAGCGGGCGCGCGGGCTGCGCTTCGTCGGCTCCAAGGCCACCGGCTTCAGCAGGCTGACCGTGCGGGACGGGATCGCCAGGGTCTACCTGACCGGCCCCGTCGACGGCGGAGGGGCGGCCTTCACCGTCGCCGACCAGATCAGGCCGACGCTCAAGCAGTTCCCGGCGATCAGGTGGGTCAAGATCTACGACGCGGCGGGCCGTACCGGGACCCCCGCCGGGCCGTCGGACTCGATCCCCCGTTCCCTGGAGCCGGGCTGAGAGAGCCGGGTGTCTTCCCAGGAGAACGGCCATGTTGATCTCCCGGGTTCGTTCATGATGGCGGTGTGACCGCACCTTCTCCCCGTGCCCTCCGCGATCCGGACGACCGGGCCGCCCGGTCCGTCCCGTCATGACGCACTCGGGACGAAAGCCCTCCCGTCAAGAGCCACACGCCCCTGCCGTCCCCCGCCGGGACACTCGCACAGTGCTTCAAGGAGGTGCCCGTTGAAAGCGTTGATCGATCTTCTGGCCCGGCGTGTACGCCTGTACCGTCCCGACGGCAATCCGCTGCGTCGCCGTTCCGACCGGCTGGAGTCGGTCGCCGTGCTGGTGACCGCGCTCGTGCTGCTCGTGGGCGTCTGGCCCGCCGTCCTGGCGGGGCGGCTGGCCTACGAGGGCGCGCTCCAGGAGGAGAGCGCGCACGCCGCGGGGCGACACCAGGTCAGGGCGACGTTGCTGGCGGACGCGCCGGCCGCCCGTGTGACCCTCACCGAGATGCCGGTGCGCGGGCAGCGGGCGATGGCGCGCTGGACGACGTCCTCGGGCGCGGTGCGGAGCGGCCCGGTGCCGGTCCCCGCGGTGGCCAAGGCCGGCTCGACGGTCCCGTTGTGGATCGACGCCGCCGGAAACCCGGCGCCGCCGCCCGCCGACCGCACGGTCCTGCGGACGAGGGGCGTGGTGACCGGGACGCTGCTCATGTCCGTGATCGTGCTGGCCGCTCTGGGCGGGTTCGCGGGGTTCCGGTGGTGGACGGACCGGAGGCGGTACCAGGAGTGGGAGGTCCAGTGGGCGCGGGCCGACGAGGACTGGGGACGCCGGCGCAGCCCCTGACCGCAACGGTCCCCCTCAGCCCGGCCCACCGCCCCCGGGGTCCTCGGCGGGACGGACCACCGCGACCGGGCAGCGCGCGTGGTGGAGCACCCCCCTGCTGACCGAGCCGAGGAGCAGCGCGCCGAACGCGCCCCGGCCGCGCGAGCCGACCACGAGCAGGTCGCAGGGGGCGCCGGTGAGCGCCTCGACCGGATGAGCGCTCTGGACGTCCTCGACCAGGTTCACCCCGGGAAACCTCTCCCGCCATCCGGCCGTCCTGGTACGGATCACCGCAGTCTGGGCGGCGCGGACCTCGTCCACGTCGAAGGCGATCTCCGGGGCGAAGGCGTGCACGGGAGCCTGCCAGGCGTGGATCAGGCGGAGCGTCGCGCCCCGCCGTTCGGCCTGTTCGAAGGCGTAGCCGATCGCCGGCCCGCAGACGTCGGAGTCGTCGATCCCGACGCCGACCTCGCCGACCCGTTCGGGCGGGTCCGCGCGTACCACCACCACGGGGCACCTGACCTGCCCGGCCACCTGCGTGGTCACCGACCCGAGCAGGGCTCCGGCGAACCCGCCCAGCCCCCGGTTGCCGATGACCAGCTCGTCGGCCTGCCGCGCCTGCTCCTGGAGCACGGCGGCGGGCGTCCCCTCGACGACCTCGGCGTGCACCGCCACGGACGGCTGCCGCTCACGGGCCGCCGCCTCCGCCGCCTCCAGCACCCTGGACGCCGCCAGCAGCAGGTAGTTCCACTGCCCGAAGTCGGGGAACCTGCCGACGCTGTACGGCTGCCGGTCCAGCGCGTGCACGATCCGCAGCTCCGCGCCCGTGCGCGCCGCGTCGTCGGCGGCCCATCCCAGCGCGGCGTTCGACGGCGCGGACCCGTCGACGCCGACCATGATCCGTCCCGGCATCGTGCCCTCCCGGCCGTGGATCTTCCTCGGCGCCCGTCTCCGCAAAGTCAGGAGTGGGCGAAGAATCCTCCAGTTCCGTGGACGCGAAGCCGCCCGGCGCCGCCCGCGCCCGCTCCGGCCGCCAATCTTCTCCAAGTTTTGGGACGGGCGATCCTGTCCGCTCACCTGCCGGACGGCTGAATGAGTAGGGGAGGTATGAGCGATGTCTGAGCTGGTCGTGGTGGGGGTCGACGGGTCGCCGTCCGGGTTCGACGCCGTGGCGTGGGCGGCCGACGACGCCTTCAGGGCGAAGGGCGCGTTGCGGATCGTGTCCGTGGTGGAGACCTGGCCGTACCAGGTTCCGCAGATCGCCGCCGTCGAGTGGGAGAGCTCGATGACGGAACGCGCGCGGGAGATCCTGGCCCAGGCGGAGGAGATCGTCCGGGAACGCCGGCCCACGGTCGACGTGAGCACCCGGGTCATCGCCGGGAAGGCGTCGGTCGCCCTCCGGGAGCAGGCGTCCGAGGCCGCCGAGCTGGTGGTCGGGCGCAGGGGGACGGGCGGCTTCGCCGGGGCCGTGCTCGGCTCGGTCAGCATGAGCGTCGCCGGTCAGGCGCCGGGCCCGGTGGTCGTCGTACGGGACGGAGGCGCCGCCGCGTACGGCGAGGTCGCCGTCGGCGTGGACGGCTCCCCCGCCGCCGAGCCCGCCCTCGCCTACGCCTTCCGGCAGGCCGAGCTGCGCGGCAGCATGCTCCGGGCGGTGCACGCCTGGCCGCCGCCGTTCGCGCTGGCGCCGGACTTCTCCTGCGACATCGAGGCCCTGAGGGAGAGCCACCTGCGCATCACCAGGGAACAGCTCACCCCCTGGCAGGAACGGCACCCCGAGGTCAAGGTCGTCACGGACGTCCAGTGCGGCCATCCCGTCAAGACGCTCGCCGGCGCGGGCGAGCGGGCCGACCTGCTGGTCATCGGATCGCACGGCAGGAGCGGGCTGGGCTCGGCCGTGCTCGGCTCGGTCATGCGCGGCGTCCTGCATCACGCGCACTGCACCGTCGCGGTGGTCCGCGAACGCCACTGAGTCAGCCCTGCGCCGGCTCCTCACGGGGTGCGCGGCGTCACCAGGCCCGACTCGTAGGCCAGGACCACGAGCTGGGCGCGGTCGCGGACGCGCAGCTTGCCCATCGCCCGGTTGACGTGGGTCTTCGCGGTCATCGAGCTGATCGTCATCCGGGCGGCGATCTCGTCGTTGGACAGCCCCCGCGCGACCAGGGCGACGGCCTCGCGCTCGCGGTTGGTCAGCTCCCGCAGCTCCTCGCCGGTGGTGGCGGCGGCCGGCGGCCGGGTGACGTACCGGTCGATCAGCTTGCGGGTGATCGAGGGGGCGAGCAGCGCGTCACCGCGGGCGGCGACGCGCACGGCGTGCAGGAAGTCCTCCGGCACGACGTCCTTGACGAGGAATCCGGCCGCGCCGGCGCGCAGGGCGTTGAAGACGTACTCGTCCAGGCCGTAGTTGGTCAGGATGACGACGCGCACGCCGGCCAGGGCCGGGTCGGCGGCGATGCGGCGGGTCGTCTCGATGCCGTCCACGACCGGCATCTGGATGTCGACGAGCGCGACGTCGGGCAGGTGTTGCCTGGCCAGGGTCAGGCCCTCCGCCCCGTCGGCGGCCTCGGCGACCACCTCGATGTCGTCCTCCAGGTCGAGCAGCGCGCGGAATCCGCCGCGCAGCAGCGGCTGGTCGTCCACCAGCAGGACCCGGATCACGGCGTACGGTCCATCGGCAGTTCGGCCTGGACGGTGAAGCCGCCCGTGCCACGCGGCGCCGCCCGCAGCCGTCCGCCGAGCGCGGTGACGCGTTCGCGCATGCCGATCAGCCCGACGCCGGGCACGGGGGCGGTGTCCGGCGTGGCCGTGCCGTCGTCGTCCACGCGGATCGCCAGGGCGTCGGGACGGTAGTCGATCCGGACCTCCGCGGTCGCGGCGACGGCGTGGCGGGCGATGTTGGTCAGCGACTCCTGGACGATCCGGTACGCCGTCCGGTCCACGGCGACGGGCACGTCCCGCCGCTGTCCGCCGATCGTCAGCGTCGCGTCCAGGCCGGTGGTGCGGGCCCGTTCCAGGAGCTCGGGGACCTGGTCGAGCCCGTGCGGCGGGGTCACGTCGTCGCGCAGCGCCTCCAGGGTCGCGCGCAGTTCCCTGGTCGCCTCGCGGCCGGCCTCCTGGATCACCAGCATGGCCTCCGGCACCTGCTCCCCCTTCCTGCGGGCCACGTGCACGGCCACCTCGGCCTGCACCTTGATGATCGAGATCTGGTGGGTGAGCGAGTCGTGCAGGTCCCGCGCGATGCGCAGCCGCTCCTCGTCGGCCCGCCGCCGCGCGGTCTCCTCCCGGGTACGCTCGGCCTCCTCCGCCCGTCCCTCCGCCTGCCGCAACGCCTCCCCCGCCGCGCCGGCCGCGACCAGCCAGGCCAGTTCGAGCGCGCCCCGGGCCTGCGCGAACGCCTCACCCGTGTCGTGCAACCCCGAGGCCAGCGCCGCCAGGGGCAGCAGGGCCAGCACGATGACGCTCGCGGCCACGGTGACCAGGCGTCTTCCGTCCCGCATCGCCGCGTACACCGCGAACAGGTACGCCACGGCCGGCACGTCGAACCCGGCCGCCTGGTACCCCACCGCGCACAACCCCGTCACGGCCAGGACGGGGACCGGAGCCCTGCGGCGCGCGGCCAACGCCAGGCCACCGGCCGCCAGCAGCGCGTATCCGAGCAGGGCGAGGGAGGTGGCGGGACGCTGCCCCGACAACCCCGTGACCACCAGCGCCGCCGCCACGCCGACCGCGATCAGCCAGTCGACGGCCCCGGCCCGCTTTGTGCTCATACGCGCACCATAGCCGCATGTCCGCCCGTCCGACTCCTGCCCAGGGATCACCCGCCGACTACCGCGGACGCGGTACATCCCGCACTTCCTGCCGTCCGCGCGGTAGGCGGCTGCGGCATCGGCGGCACCCCGGAAAGCCCGCCGCAGCCGGACGACCGGCGGCGGTTAAGGCGGCGATGCTCTTCCCACGCCGACGTCCAGACGAAGGGACCTGTCATGCTCATCCGTCACCTGCTCGCGGTCCAGGCCGACCCGGTCGGCGCCTACGCCATGACCACCGGCCGGCTGTGGTCCCTGATCGCCGCCGGGCTGGGCCTGGCGGGGGCCGCCGTCGGCGCCCTCGCCCTCGCCCGCTCCACCGGCCGCCTCCTCCCTCGCCCCCGCACCGCGACCGGAGCCGGGACCGCGCCCGGGGCCGGGACCGGCAGGCGCGGAGCCGTCGTCGCCCTGGCCGCAGGGCTGACCTGCATGGTCATCGGCGGCGTGGTCGTGGCCGCCGCCAAGGGCGGCCCCGGCACCGGCTACGGCATCGTCGGCGGCTACCTGGACCTGGCCCTCGGCCTGGCCGCCATGATCCTCGGCGCCCTCACCCTGGCCCGCCACCGCCGCACCGGATGACCGTCCCGCTCACCTCGGGCCGCCGCCGGTCTCCGTTCAAGAGGTCAAGGCCAGGGCAGTTGCCGGTCATGAACGAAGAGGACAAGCTTCCCGAGGACATGCCTCCCGCGGTCGGACAGGTCAACGGGGAGAGCGACACGACCGCCGCCCGTGCGGGGGTCGAGGTGCGGGACACTCCCCGGCCCATCCCCGCCGAGCCGGTCGAGCCCCCGCCCGACCCCGAGGAGAAGGTCGCGCAGGAGCGGCGCGAAGTGGCCGAGGACCCCGGCGAACCCGAGCCCCCGGACATGGAACCGACCGACTGACGACGCCCCCGGTCGGGCAGGCGACCGGACGAGAGGGAGGGCGATCCGGCGCCGTACCGACGACCATGCCCCCCATCAGGGGCGCAGCAGGGCGTGGGCCAGTTGGTCGGCGCTCCAGCTCTCCCACTGCGCCGTCGTCCAGCCGCACTCGCGGGTCATCACCAGGAACAGATCCGGCGACAGCAGCCCCACGGTGATGTCGGTGGCCCGGTCGCCGGTCAGGCCGGGCCGCAGGGCGTGCAGGCCGTCGAGGATGGCGACGACCTGGCCGTGGGCGGTGTGCCGTTGCTCGCTGTTGACGGCCCACTGGGCCGCCATGTCGGCGTCCCCCGCGGCCGCGTCGCGGACCACGGCCAGGACGGGGGCGACGCGACCGAGGATGACGCCGCTCTGGTGCACCCATCCCCTTACGACCTCCATCGGGTCCCGCGCCGACCGCAACTCCTCGAACCAGGAGCGTCCCAGCAGTGGCACGGGCTCGTCGTCACCGGCGGAGGCGACGTCGACCACGTGCTTGAGCAGCTGGCTCTTGGTTCCGTAGTGGAAGTACACCGTCTGGACCGACACCTCGGCCGCGTCCGCGACCAGCTGGAAGGTCGTCCCGGCATAGCCCCGCACGACGAACAGCCCCTGGGCGGCGTTCACGATCCGGCTTCTGGTCTGTGCCGAGCGCCGCTTGGGGCTCTTGACGTCGTCCATCGATTTAGAGTACCACTTTAGAGTAGTACCTTAAAGTGAGACTACAAACGGTGGTGAGGCATGACGCTCCTGAACGGGTTCCACCACGTCAAGCTCCCCGTCTCCAACGTCCACAAGAGCCTGGAGTGGTACCGGCGCGTGCTGGGCCTGGACGTGGCGATCGAGTTCGTCGAGGACGGCGTGCTGCGCGGCGTGGCCCTGAGCGACGCGGCGCACACGATGATGATCGCGCTGCGCGAGGAGCCCGGGCGGGCCGGCGGGTGGAGCGGGTTCGATCCGGTCGCGCTGGCCGTGCCGACCCTGGAGGCGCTCCACGCCTGGTCCGACCACCTCGACGCGCTCGGCGTCGGCCACTCCGACATCGCCGAGGGCAGCGTGGGATGGCTCATCGGCGGCCTCCTCGACCCCGACGGCATCGAGATCCGGCTCTACACGCTGCAGAGACGGCCATGAGCGCCCTCCACCTGCCCGCCGGGACAGGCTCCGCCCACCGGTTCCTCGGCACGACCATGACGGTGAAGGCGGGCCGGGCGGAGACCGGCGAGAGCCTCACCGTCGTCGAACAGGAGTGCCCGCCCGGCTTCGCCACGCCCTGGCACGTGCACCAGCACGACGACGAGGCGTTCTACGTACTGTCGGGAACGGCGCGGATGTACTGCGGCGAGCAGTCGTGGCAGGCCACCGCCGGCGCCTTCGTCCTGCTCCCCCGCCGGGTGCCGCACGCCTTCGCCAACGACCGGGACGCCCCGCTGCGCCTGCTCCAGCTGACCTGGCCCGCCGGCTTCGAGACCTTCGCCGCGGACGTCGCAGCCGCCGGCGACGCCGGCCCCGGCCTACTGGCCGAGGTGGCCGCCCGTCACGGCTACCAGGTCATCGGCCCGCCCCCGGGCACCGCCGCCTGACCTCCCGCCGCACCCGTCCCCCCAGCACACCCCCCTTCAGGCCGAGCTTCGAGGAGATCTCATGACAGGCAGGACCACGAGCGTGCTCGCCACCGCCCTCGCCCTGGTGCTCTCCGGCACCACGACGGCCGGCGCGTCCGCCCTGGAGCAGAAGACGTACACCTGGCGCGGCTACATGTCGGCGGGCTACTGCACGATCGAGCCCGGCGCGACCTGGACGCTGTACTCGAACGGGACCGCCCGCCTGGACGCCACGATCTCCAGCCTCGGCGACGAGGACGCCTGGCTGATGTGGGCGCACCTGAAGGACGGCGCCGGCGCCCTGCTCGGCGACATACGCGTCCACGGCAGCACCAGCACCAAGTTCGTCAAGAACCTGCACGACCGGCGGACCTACCGCTGGATCGCGAAGGGCCAGTTCGACCCCGAACTGTTCGACCTGGTCAAGCGCATGTCGCTGAGCAAGCACTGCTGAGCCACCCGAACACCCCTGGACGAGCCCGGCCCACTGCACGCGCCGCCCCTCCGACGAAAGGACGCCCATGGCCAGCGCGGCTTCACCCTCCCTCATCGGCACGGCCGCCGCCGTGCTCACCGCCGCCTTCTCCCTCACCACGTCACCGGCCGCGGCGGCCGTCAGCGCGTGCGATCCCTCGCTGGTGGCGCCCGCCGGGAGCCTCATCGGCGGCCTGTGGCGCTCCAACGGCGGCGAGCAGAGCGTGTACGGCTGCCCCACCACCAAGGAATTCGGCTACCCGGACAAGAAGGGCTCCTGGCAACGCTTCACCAACGGCAAGATCGTCTGGTCGCCGAACCTCGGCAACGGCACCCTCGTCCGCGTCTATCAGAAGGGCCAGAACCTCGTCTTCAAGTGGAGCGGCCTGGGCCGCGACTGGGACTACTTCAACGTCCGCTGGAGCAAGAACGGCGGCAAGGCCACCCAGGTCCAGACCGGCCGGCTGACCGCGTGGAGCGGCCAGTACCTGATGGCCCCGTACGTGCAGGGCGGCGTCGGCACCACGACCAACGGCCATGAGGTCGACAAGTTCGCCTTCATCGTCCAGGGCTGCGACCGGACGACCTTCGGCTCCGACTGCGGCCCGTGGAGCATCCCCACGTCCATCAGCCTCGCCCACTGATCCCCCGGCCGCGAGAGGGCCGGGCCCTTGACCGTGATGGTGGTCAAGAGCCCTTGCCGCCTGGTTCAGGCGGCGCGCTCGTCGACGCCCACCGCGCCGACGCCTGTGCCGAGCCGGCCGCAGACGCCCTGCGACTGGCCTGAACGGCCCGGCGGGAGGTCCACCCATTCCCCGACGACGTCCGGCGCCCAGCCGCAGGTGATCACGGCTCGGAACCGCCAGTTCTGGCCCGTGGGATTGCTGCACATCGCGATGCCGACGTAGTTGTCGTTGTTGTGGACGAAGGTGTCGCAGTCGAGGACGGTCGCCGCCGACGCCGGCGTGGTGAACCCCAGCGACAGCAACGCGACGGACCCGGCGACGACCGCCGCGACATGCCTTGTCTTGAGCAAAGCCCCTCCTGAACGAGTGATGACCTGTCACTTACCGTCATGCAGCGTACGCAAAGAGTGGCGGCAGGGAAAGCGCTGCCCGGCCAGGACTCCCTTCCCGAACAGACCCGACAGCACGCGGGTCGTTCACGCCGGGTTGGTCGCCGAGGGCCGCGAACGCCCGTCGCCCGGCCACGGGTGTTCGCCGAGGGTGAGCTCGTACAGCAGGCGTTGCCGTCCCTGGTAGAAGGCCGCCAGCAACGGGGGCGCCGCCTGCAACTCGGCGGCCAGCGCGTCGAGTGCGGCGGGCAGCTCGACGTCCGTGGTGGCGACCGCGACGCAGGCGCAGTCGGCCAGTTCGGCGGCCAGCGGCTGGATCGCCCCGGTGAACAGGCCGGCGATCGGGTGCGGGACCACTTCCTCGCGTACTGCGTCCATGACCAGGGCGGCGATGCTGCGGAGGTGGGGGAAGCGGGCCGCGGTGGCGAGCATCGCCCGGTGCACCAGGCCGGCGTCGGGGCCGGGACGGGCCACCACTCGCAGGTGCCGGGGCGTCAGCGGGAGCCAGGTCCAGTCGATGGTGTCGGCGTCGGCCACCACCACGTCGTCGCGATCGTCGGTCAGCGCCCGTAAGGCCGGGGCGTCGGCCCGGCCGCACAGCAGGAGCGTCGCCGGGGGGAGCATGCGTTCGGTGGCGGGCGAGGGCAGCGGCGCGGGGGCGAGCCGAGGACGCATCGCCTGCCCGCCGACTGCGCCATCCCCCATCCCCACCCAGGCCACCCCCTCCCACCCAGAGCCCCGCCCCCGACCACGCCCCTGGCCAAAGCCCTCCCCCTGCCTGTGGGCGTGGTCCTGGTCGGTGTCGCCTGGATGGCCCCGGGTGGGTGGGAGGTCGGCGGTGGCTCGCGGCAGGGCGACAGGTTCGATGGGGGCGGCCGAATTCGGCGCAGGTGCGGCGTGATTCGGCGTGGGCGCGGAGCCGTTCGAGGCGGGTGCCGGACCGTTCAGTACGGGTGTGGGGACGTTCGAGGTGAGTGTGGAGGGGGGATCCAGCGGGAGCCAGGGGGCGTCGGTGGTCAGAGGGGAGGCGGTGATGGCGGCGGGGATGATGGCGCGGATGAGCGTGACCGCGTCATCGCCGGCCCCGCACTCCAGGAAGACCTCCGCACCGCGGGCGGACAGCGCCGTCACGGCCTGCCGGAAGTGGACGGTGACGAGCATCGCGTTGGCGGTGACCGCGACGGGGTCGTCGTCCGGGGTGAGCAGGCGGCCCAGTGTCGGCGAGAACACCGGCCAGCGTGCCGCGGACGGCTTGACGTCCGGCAGGCGGTGCCTCAGGTCGGCGGCCGCGGCGGCGACCGCGGGTGTGTGGGCGGGATGCGGGACATGGAGTTCGGTGCTCGTCCAGCCCAAGTGCTCGGCGATCCGGGACGCCAGCGGCATCAGCTCGCCCGGCCCGGACAGCACGCACCGCTGCGGGGTGTCGTCACAGCCGACCACGAGATGGGGATGGTCGAGCAGGGCGACCAGGTGACGGCCCTGCACGGCGGAGACGTCGAGGGACATCATCGTGCCCCGCCAGTTCAGGCCGGTCAGTGCGCGGCTGCGTTCACAGGCCAGGCGCGCGCCGTCGCCCGCGCTCAGGACTCCGGCGGCGACCTGGGCCCACAGTTCCCCGAGCCCGTGGCCCACGAGCGCGTACGGCTGGAGCCCGTCCAGTACGAGGGTGTCGAAGGTGGCTAACGACACCGCCATCAAGGCCAGGTAGTGGCTTTCGGGGCCGGGCGGACGGGGTGCGTCCGGGGCGAGGAGGTAGGCGCTGATCGGAGAGGAGCCGTACTCGGCGGCGACGGCGTCGATCTCCGGCAGGAGCTCCGAGACGGCCGGCGTACGGGCGGCCAGAGGCGCCAGCACACCGGCGGAGGGAATGGCTACGCTGCCCGGGAAAACCACGACGACTTTGCTGCGCATGTAGTCCCTTCCTGGAGGCGGGGCGGGGCTTTTGCGGCACATGGGAGAGCGGCGAGGGGTACGGCTGTTGCGAGCTGCCGGTCCCATCGCCGACGACCCGTTCGGCCCCACGACTGATACCGCTCGCACACGATAAGTAGTCGTGTCATCGCGACACGTCACCCTATCGGTGGAGAAACTCGCCTATAGCCGTCCTCACCTCTTGCAGGACGGAGGTCCGGGTGTGCACCCAGGGGCAGCAACCGACCCCCCAACGGACGCGAAGTGCTCGGACCCACAGACCTGCGGCACAGAGGCGCCGCTTTCAGGGACAGGTGGTCGCCAACCCCTTCCCTGGCGTCACACACAGTGATTGGTTAGTCACTTATAGCTGCCAGGGACCTGGGGAGCCCGTCCATCCTGGTGATACGAACGGGTGGGGTCGGTGCGGCCTGGGGGGTGCGCGATGGGATTCTGCCCGGAAGAGGTCGCCGGCTCGATCGGCGGCGGTCTCGGGGATGAGGGACGGGCCGGGCCTTCCGGCGGCCGAGGTGTGCTGCACGGCGCGTTCGCGGTGCTGGAGGAGCTGGCCCGGGTGGAGGAGGCGGGGCTGACGCAGCTCGCCGTGGCCACCGGCCTGCCCAAGGCGACCGCCCATCGATTGTTGTGCCGGCTCACCGACCTCGGCGTGGTGCACCGCGAGGACGGTGGCCGCTACCGGATCGGGACGCGCATGTTCCGCTGGGGTCAGCGGTGGTCACCGGCCCAGGTGCTGAGCACGGCCGCCGTACGACCGCTTCGGCGACTGGCCGCCGCCGGATGCAGCGTGACCATCGCGGTCAGGGACGGTGACGACGTCATCGTCGTGGCGGGGATCGGCGACCCGGCTGTTGACGAGGTGTTCCGGATGCGTCCGGGCATCGTGCTGCCCGCGGCCAGCGCCGCCGAGGTCGTGCTGGCGGTGGGGAACCCGGCGTCGGGCCTCCGTCCGGATCCCGGTTGGAGCCTGCCGCCGGGGCATTCCCGGGCCGAGTGGGCGCGGCGCGTCGGCGACGCCCGGGACCGGCGGGTCGCCTTCGACTTCGAGGCGGCTCTCCCGCCCCTGGGCTGCGTGGCCGCCCCCGTACGGGCGCCGACGGGAGCCGTGGTGGCCGCGGCGGCCGTCGTCGTGGTCGGCACGAACCGGCTCCCCCTGCTGGCGGACGCCGTACGGGAGACCGCGGCGTGCATCAGCGCCAACCTGGCCCGCGTGCCGGGAGCGGGCCGCGCCCTGAACCTCCTGGCCACCCCGGAAAGCCCACCCCGCGACCGATAACCCCCCTCCGGCCGGACCACGAGCGCGCCTGCGAACCATCGGTCTCATGCGGGCGCCGGGAAGTGACCGGCAGCCGTCGCCACCGGTCACGGACCGACAGCCCGGCTATGCGTCGAAGTCGATGACCAGCCGGCCCAGCCGGGCACGGAGCGGGACGCTGTCCGCGTGCACGAGCCGCTCAGCCACCGGAATCCGCTGCGCCCCACCACCCGCGGCGGCTGCGGACGAACCACCGCCCTCGCCACCGATGAGCGCCGTCTCGTCGGCTGTGCCCGGGTCGGTGCGGTGGCGTTCGCGGTCCTCCACCAGGAGGCGGTACTGCCAGATGATGTCCAGTCCCGCGGGCGGGATCACCGCGGACCACTGGAACCCGGCCTGCGCCGCGCCGCAGGTCAGCTCGGTTCTGATCGCCGTGTCCGTCCAGTCGAGGTCTTCGATGCTGGTGAAGGGCCGCCGTTGGACGGTGGCGGTGACACGGTGGCCGGCCGCGACCGCGGGCAGCCCGGCACCGGCCTGGAGGCCGAACTCGGTGGCGGCGGCGGGCCCGGCGAGCGTGACGCGCAACCCGCCGCCGGACACCTCTTCGACCGTCAGCGTACGACCCGGCACGAGCTGCGCGAACTCCGCCTGCACCACGGGCGACAACTCCAGCCCCGCCAGCGCGTGCGGCTGGTAGCGCGCCAGGGCCAGCCGCAGGTACGGGAAGTAGGCCGACTCCCGCCCCGCCGCTCCCAGATCGACGTCGACGTCGGCGAACCACAACCCCTTGGCCGCGTCGTACGACGGCTGGTACGCCACGACCGCCCCGGCCAGTTCACGCCCCTCCCCCGACTCGGCCAGCCGGAGCGCGGCGGAGGCGACGGGGCCGGGGAAGTTCGCGGGAGCCGGCGGGGGCAGCACGGTCGCGTCCGACCAGACGGGATCGGTGCCCCACCGGGTCGCCAGATGGCCGGGCAGCGGGTCGCCGCCGGGCGGGTCCAGGACGACCGCCAGCAATTCGTCGTCGCCGGAGGAGAACCACGGCCGGTCCAGGTAGACCCGCACGCCGGCGCCGTCGCGTACCGTCACGTACCGCTTGTTGGGGCGGTCCTCCTGGCGGTTCCACCGGAAGGTGGGCAACAGGTACGAAGGTTTCGGCGGCTCCGGACGCCTGCTCGCGGGCACCGGCCAGCCCCGGCCGGCCGTCCCGGCGCTCGGCTCGCCGGGGCTGGTGACGAGGGCGGGATCGGCGGTGATCGACGGGTGGAAGTACTCGCGGAACCGGGTGGTGGCGGTCGGCCGGTAGACGACGTTGCGGTGCAGCGTGTCGCCGAAGTCGTGGCGGACGGGGGTCGCCGCGTGCGGCAGGCGCACCTCGTCGCGGTCGGAGTAGGCCAGCTCGACGCGGCCGGCGTGGGCGTGCTCCTTGATCCGGCGGGGGGCCGGTTCGGTGACGTCGTCGATCCAGCGGGTCCAGGTGGCGTCGATGTCGACGTGCCCGGTGCTGCGGGGGTGCGACCGCAGGGTGCCGCGCAGGTCGGCGAAGGTCTGTTCGGGTTCGCGGGCGAAGCTCACCTCGCCGAGCTCGGGCGGCGACAGCGGGCGTTCGACGGCGTGCACGAGCCGGATCTCCGTGTACGGGGTGAGCAGCCAGTTCAGCCCGGCGACGGTCTCGTCGGCGATCAGCTCCCGCTCGGCGTCGGTCAGGCCCCGCCAGAAGTCCGAGACGAGCAGGCGCTGCCAGACGGGCAGGAGGGCGAGGTCGGCCGGGGTGAGCCGGCAGCTCAGCCGTACGGTGGCCATCTCGGCCTTGGGCAGGTACACGGTCAGCAGCCGGGGGACGTCCCGCCATCGCGGCGCCTCGTCCCCCTCCTCGATCCGCAGTCTGAACGGCGCGGCGTCCGGCCAGGTGTCGTGGAAGTCGTCGTAGAACGGGACGGGGTGGATCGGCGGCGCGCCCGGCAGGCCGTACAGCGTGACGCCCCTGGCCAGGACGTCGGGCAGGTACGGCAGGATCAGCTCGGCGGCGGTGTGCACGACGAACTCGCCCTGCTTCAGCCCGGCGCCGCGCGTCACGGGCAGCGGGGTGACCGGCTCGGGGTCGAGGGCGTCGTGCTTGGCGACCGCGATCTCGTCGAAGAACAGCAGGTCGCGGGTGCGGCGCGGGTCGTCGGCGTAGCTGACCACGGTGTCGAGGAACGTGCCGGCCTCGCGCGCGGCGGCCGTGAAGAACCTGGTTCGCACCTCCTGCGGCCGGTCGCCGCCGATGGCGTCGTCGAACCGGCCGTGCCGCTCGGCCATCTGCAGCGAGGTCTTGGGCGGGGCGACGAACCGCTCGTCGTAGTAGAGGTACCGGCGGCTCAGCCCGTCCGTGGCGGGCGGCTGGTCGGTGTGGCCGGGGACGTCCTGGCGGTCGAGTGCCCACTCCCAGGCGGGCACGTCCCGGCCGCCTGCCGTGACGGTGCTGCGGATGACCAGGCACTGACTGGACTCGCCCTCGTTGAACGGCTTGCGCTCGACGATCACGGGCGGCGGCACCGGCTCCCACCGCGAGTACGTGATCGCCCGCGACAGCGCCGACCCGGGCGCCTCCGCCGACGGTTCCAGGGCGTTGCCCGCCAGGTCCACCACGCGGGCCCGCAGCCGGTAGGTGCGCCCGTACCGGAGCGCCGGCAGTGAGCCGGGCACCGGCGTGAACTTGGTGTCGAGCGGGAAGTTCGCGTCCACCTCCGGATCGGCGACGACCGGGCGGCCGAACCTGTCGAGCGTGCGGCCGGGCAGCGGGGCGGACAGGCTCCAGCCGTCCCAGCCGAACAGCGCCTGGTGCACGTACAGCTCGTCGGACCGCGTCGCGTCGCGGGTGACGGCGCTCGCCCGGACGGCGCCCTCGTCGTCGGCGATCCCCTCGATCCAGTACGGCGGCTGCCCGCCCCGGCGGATGAGGTAGGAGCCCCGGCGGCGGCACAGGGAGAGCCAGCCACTGATCGCGCCGGCGGGGCCGACGACCCCGGCGTCCACGCGGAACCCGCGGACCAGGTGCCCGGCGTGCAGTTCAGGCGCCGCATCGCCCGATCCCCGCTGGTGGGCGGCGTCGTCGCCGATCTGGTCGGCCAGCCAGGCGTCCCGTCCCCGGTGGAAGACGGTGAGGCCGGCGCCCTGGAGCGCCGTCGTGCCGGTGCCCAGGTGTTGCGCGCTCGGCTGGCCGCTCGGGCCGCTCAGCCTGTGCATGCGCTCGATCAGCGCGGTGAAGTCGGCCGCCTTGATGGCCGCGCCGTCGACGTCGGCGTCGGTGACCGTCCAGTCGTCGCCGCCCAGGCCGAGCCAGCCGCCCTGGACGGGGTGCCCCTGCGGGGACGCGGCGGTGAACCGCTTGCCCGCCGCGAAGTCGAACAGCGTCCACGGGCGCAGCGGGTCGGTGTCGAACGGCGGCGGGACGTCCTCGAACGCCACCCGGAGCCGTCCGGTCGCGGCCAGCCCCGGAGGCACGGGGACCACGAGATCGAGGACGAGCCCGAGCCGCCGGCACAGCTCCGGGTAGTCGGCCAGGAAGCCGCAGACGCCGTGGAACTCCACGTCGGGCGGTTCCGGCCGGGGCGCGACGGCCTCCGCGCCCGCCGGGCCGCGGCCGTCGCGCGGGGGCTTGGGCCGGTCGTAGAACCTGACGGCCTCCGCGAGCGCGAATCTGGTCTCGTCACCCCGGTAGGCGGCACTGGTCCGATCGAGGGTGGCGGGCCGGAGGTCTGCGGCCCGGTCTGTGGCTCGGTCCGCCGCCCGGTCCGGGGCCAGGTCGGCGGAGGCGCGGGCATGCGGTGCCGGGGCGTCCCCGATCATGCCGTCGATGGCCCGGTAGGCGGCCTGGGGATCGCCGCTGAACCTGCTCATCTCCCCGACCACCGGGATGCCGCGGACGACACCGGTGTACGGCTGACGCCAGGGCCGCGACGCGTCGCCGTCCCGGTCGCCTGAGTGGTGGCGGACGGCCTCGCCGCTGCCGGGCGGCGTGAGGCGGTCGGTGATCACGACCTGGCCGATCTGGTCGTACAGCGTGGCGATCCGCTCGTGGACCAGCGCCGCGGGGAACGAGCGCAGCACCCGCACGCCCGCCGACCCGGCGGCGACCGCCGCGCCGAGCGCGCCCCCGGCGGCCAGGGAGCGCGACCGCACCGGCGAGGCGGCCGGGAACATCCTCCCCCACAGGTCGGAGTCGGGGGACGGTGAGCGCGGGTCGGGACGCGGGACCACGGGGGCGGCGTGCCCGTCCCAGACGACGCGCAGCGCGGGCAGCACCGTCTCGCGCAGCGTCCTGGGCCAGTCGGTGAACTCGCCGACGTCGTCGAGCCGGCCGCGTGGCGCCTCCAGCCGAGGGCTGACGGCGACCGACAGCCGCACCTCGCCCGGCCCGGCCACCCCGGCCGGCAACACCGTCCACAGAACCCTGAACGTGCCCATGTCCGTACGCTCCCCCGTGCTCGGCTCGGTCCGCTCGCTCATGTCAGCCCACCTCCGCGAAGGCGCCGCAGTACTCGGCGACCGGGTCTCGTCGCGCGCCGGTGACCGGATCCCGGTACGGCGCCATCATCTGGGCGAAGGTCGAGGCGGAACCCGCCGCCGCCCCGACCACCGCCCCGGCCTCTTCGGCGAGCCCCGCGGCGGCCGACAGCGACCGGGCGCCGCCGAACCGCTTCTCGCAGCTGATCTCGACGGACTCCTCGAAGAACCCGATCTCGATGGTGATCGTGATCCGGGCCCGGCCGACCGCGTCGCCGCCCTCGTACCCCAGCTCCAGGTAGAGCTCGATCGACGCGGAGACCAGGCCGAGGACGTCCACCTCGCCGCGGGCGCGGAAGTAGCCGAACAGCACGGCCTGCCCGGTGGCGGCGTCCAGGTGGAAGTAGATCCCGGCCATCACCGACACGCTGCCGCTCGCCACGCCGAAGTCGACGGACGCCGCGGCCCCGAACTCCAGGCCCGCGTCCAGCGCGCGGACGCCGTCGGGCGACAGCACGATCCCGAACCAGCCGCCGCCGCCGAACAGCGAGACGGTGAGCCGGAAGGGCGCGTCCCTGCGGCAGAACGCGAACCCGATCTCCAGCGGCCTGGTGCCCGCGAACGGCAGGTCCAGGTAGGCGTTCAGGGCGATGTTCTCCAGGCTGAAGACGCCGATCGCCAGGTTCGGCAGCGGCATGCCGTACCGCGCCAGCACGCCCCGCGGGGAGACGTCGAGCGTCGGCGGGTCGCTGAACCCGTCGAGCGGGATGATCCGGCGCAGCGTCTCGACGAACGACAGCGCCCCGATGAACTCGACGTTCCGGAACGCCACCTCGACGTCGGGTTTCTCCCCGGCGCGCACGGTGAACCTGATCCGCCGGAAGTCCAGCCGCATCGCCTCCAGCACGCCCGGCAGCAGCACCAGGTCGAACTCCTCCAGCGTGCAGGTCACGTCGGCGGCCGGGCGCACGTCCGGCCGCAGCCCGGCGCGCAGGTCGACGACGACGGAGAAGCGGCCCTCCCGCGCCGGGTCGCCGTGGCCGTCGTGCGGGACGAAGATCGGCGGGTCGCCCTCCCGCAGCGACCAGGGCTGGATGTCGGGCGTCCACTCCAGGCGGGCGGCGACGGACTCCGGCAGCCGGAGACCGGCCTTGGCGCTCTCGATCGCCTGCCGCAGCGGCAGCACCCCGGCGGGGGCGTCGTCCCAGATGGCGAGGGCCTGCCGCAGGTGGCCGAGCAGCGCGACGACGGCGTGGTCCACGTCGGCGGGAAGGCCGGCGCCGAGCGCGTCGAGGGCGGCGGAGAAGTCGCGGAAGGCCGTGTCGACCTGGCCGAGGTCGGCCGTTCCCGCGATGAACGCCTCGACGGTCCTGACGAGGGTCAGCGCGGTGGTCCCGACGCGTCCGGCCGCGGCGGCCACGGCCGGGAAGCGGGCGGCGACGCCGATGAGCTGGCGTTCGACGCGGCGCAGGTCGGTGAGGAAGGCGGTGGCGGCGTTGACGGTCTGCGTGACGAACCTCGGCGCCTTCAGCTCCTTGTCCAGCCCGGCCGCCTTGACCAGGGCGGACAGCGGGATGACGCCGAACAGCTTCGCGCCGATCGCGTCGAAGAAGTCCGAGGGCCGGAAGGTGCCGTCGGCGACCGTGCCGAGGGGGTCGTCCGCCGCGGCGGCGGGCGTCCTGGCGGCGCTGACCGGTCCGGTCAGCCGGGACAGGCCCGCGACGGTGAACGTGGGCGCGGCGAGCCCGCCGGAGCGGTCCCGCTGGTCGTCGAAGTCCATCACCAGCGGGGACGTCCCCGTGCCCGGGACCAGTTCCAGGAAGACCTCGCCGGGGTTGACGGGGTCGCCCGGTCTGTCGGGCGTCCTGTCGAAGGCGGCCTGCCGGTAGCGACGGGCGTACCGGACCGGGCGGGGCCCGAGCGCGCCGGTGAGCCGGCTCACGGCCGGCACCACCGCCGACGCCCAGCGCAGCACCGGGAGGAAGCCGGGGACGTGCTGGTAGAGCTCGTCGTCGCGGTCCGTCGGCAGGGCGGTCCCCCAGACGAGACCGGCGGCCTCGACGGTGGTGTCGTCGGGCGCGGCGGGCGCCGCGACGGCGACCCGGGCGCCGCGCAGGGCGGCGCTCAGCCGCGCCGGCGGCGTCCCGGGGTCGGCCGGCCCGGGGTCCAGGGCGTTGTACGCCGCGGCCGCCGCCACCAGGTCGGCGCCCTGGTTGAAGTTCTCGGTGAGGAACAGCAGCGGGGTGTCGAACTCGGTCTCCCGCCCGGCCAGGTCGGTCGCGCGCACCTTGAACAGGTACGGGTCCTGGTCGCGGACGGCGGGGAAGAAGGCGTGCTGCCCTTCGCGCACCGGCAGGATGTCGGCGGGCGGCGAGAGGTCGGGGGTGACGAGGCTGAGCAGCTCGACCCGCCGGAACGGGAACAGGGCGTCGAGCCGTTCGCCGTCGGCGTCGCGGCGGACGGTGCCGGGCGGGAAGTCCCTGACCGGTTCGCGGCAGGTGATGAAGATCCGCTGGGCGAGGTAGGCGGGATGTTCCGGGCGCTGCGGGTCGAACTTCCGCTCGGTCACCTTCACCAGGTCCGCGCGGTGCCCGAAGGGGCACAGGTAGCCCGAGTAGAGCACCCGTACGTAGTGGTCGCGGCCCATGGCCGCCCGGTGCCGCCACTGGCTGACGTTCGTGATCGACGGGCGGGGGTCCCAGCTTCCGAGGGCGTCGAGCCAGCCGCCCAGCGCGGAGAGGATCAGGTGCCCGACCTCGACGGGCACCGGCACGTACGGCCGATGCCCCGGCTCGGTGAACAGCCCGCGGTCGCTGGTGAGGTGGACGAGCGCGGCCCGGTCGGCGGGGGTCAGCGACGTGGTCAGCGGGTCGGGCGGCGGCTCGACCGGCGTGTCGCCGGGGAAGTCCCTGGTCCACACGGCCCTGGCCCGCGTGCCACTCACCCGCGTGTGCCACAGCTCCACCCGGCCCGTGTCGTCGGCGGGGGACGTGCGGTGCGTCCAGCGCACGTCCGGCGGCGGCGACAGCAGCAGCCGGTACGGCAGCTCGATCGCGGTCCTCGGGTCGCCGACGGGGTCGCGCAGCGGATCGGCCGGGCCCTCGTCGCCCACGGTGCGCAGCGGCAGCCGTCCCATGGCCGCCAGCAGGCCCTCGGCGGTGTACGGGATCTCGTCGTCGGGCCCCACGACGAAGACCAGTGTGCTGCGTCCGCTGATGCGGGAGACGACGGGCGGCGCCGGATGGGGCTGCACCGGGACGGGGTCGGGCAGCCCGGCCCCGGCCGACTCGAAGAACGCCTGCTCCACCACGTGCTGCGCGGGGAAGGTGACGACGATCAGCCCCTCGCGGTCCGGCACGGCCCGGACCAGGACCCGGCGGGCCGCCGGGCGCTTGAACGACAGGCCGGGGAACCGGAAGCGCAGATCCGCCAGGTCCGCGGTGCGGACCAGGCGGACCCGCTCCGGCTCCTCCTCGGGACCGGTCAAAGCTTCACCACCCTTTCCGGCTCAGCCGACGAACGGGGACGCGAAGGCGAACTGCTCCCGGTGGACCAGGTCGGTGACCTGGGTGGAGCCAACGGCACGGTCGAACTGGAAGGGGTTGTTGTCGGGGACGCCGCGGGTGCCGCAGAAGGCCGTCTGGCCGTTCTGGAGGCGGATGGCGGTGCAGCGGGCGTTCCCGGGGAGGGGGTCGAGCGTGGCGGTCAGGACCTCGACCTCGACCGCGAAACCCGTGCCGTTGAAGACCTCCGTCTGGGCCTGCTTCCAGGAGGCGCCGGTGCCCCAGATGCAGGCCCGGGCCGAGAGGCCGGGGAAGACCAGGCTGGAGACCCAGCTTCCGCAGGTCGGGTCGGCCGCGGCCCAGGCGCCGCCCGTGCCGGTCACGGCGGGCGCCATCACCGCCGCCCCCGCGACCGCCGCCGCGACGAGGGCCCTGGTCAGGGCTCTCGCGGATCTGTCGTTCATGCTGCTCGTCCTTCCGTGGAACGGCCTGATCGCTCCCGGAGTCGTCGCTTGGGGTGAGCGATCGTTTACGTTGCGTCCATGCTGTTGGCGTCGCGGTGGGCGGGCAACGTTCGGTCCACTCAGTGGACCGGCCGGGGCGCGGCGCGTCGGCGCAGCTCACGGGGTACGCACGAACCTTGCCGGAGCTGCGGCGCGCCCGCGCCTGACCCGGCGGCCCGCTTCCAGGGCCACATATTCTTGCCGCATGGAACAGCCGGAGCAGGCGTGACCGCCCTCCTCGACGTCCGGCGGATCTACGTCGAGCCCGAGGCCGCCGCGCTGCCGCGCGGGCGCGAGGTCCTCGCCCGGTTCCCCGCCGCCGAGATCGTCGAGGTCGAGAGCCACCACCGCATCCCCGAGCTGTACGGCGACGAGGCGAACGTGGCCCGCTGGGTGCGCATCAAGACCGAGGCGCTCGTGCTCGGCGTCAAGAAGTCGCTGACGGCCCGCCCCAACGGCCGTTCGGCCGACTTCATCGCGCCCTCCACGGCCAACGGCTGCGCGATGGCGTGCGCCTACTGCTACGTACCGCGCCGCAAGGGCTACAGCAACCCGGTCACGGTGTTCGCCAACATCGACCGGATCACCGGCTACCTGCGGCGGCACGCCGCCCGCCAGGGCGTCAAGCCCGCGCCCGACCAGGTCGATCCCCGCCTGTGGGTGTACGACATCGGCGAGAACTCCGACTGCTCGGTCGACGCCACGATCTCCGGCAACGTCCGCGACCTGGTCGAGCTCTTCCGCGACCTGCCGAACGCCAAGGCCAGCTTCGCCACCAAGTACGTCAACCGCGACCTGCTCGGCTGGGACCCTCGCGGGCGTACGCGCGTGCGCTTCAGCCTCATGCCCGCCGCCGACTCCAAGCTGCTGGACATCCGCACCTCGCCGGTCGCCGAGCGCATCGACGCGATCAACGACTTCGTCGCCGCCGGATACGAGGTGCACGTCAACCTGAGCCCGGTGGTGGTCCGGGACGGCTGGCTGGCGGACTGGGCCGACCTGCTGGAGCACCTCGACGACGCGTTGTCGCCCGAGGCCCGCACCCAGCTCGCCGCCGAGGTGATCTTCCTCACCCACAACGACCGGCTGCACCAGGTCAACCTGGGCTGGCATCCGAAGGCGGAGGAGGTGTTGTGGCGGCCGGAGCTACAGCAGGCCAAACGGTCGGAGACGGGCGGCTGGAACGTCCGCTACCGCAACGGCCACAAGGGCCGCTATGTCGCCGACCTCACCGGCCTGCTCGCCGACCGGCTCCCCTACTGCCGCATCCGCTACGCCTTCTGACGGGCCGATGATCCGGCGGCCTCCAGGGGAACGGTCAGGGTCGCCGGGATCCCGCTCCGCCCGCCGCCCGCCCGGCCTGTTCGCCGGGCGGGTCGCGGCGGCGCGCCTCCCGGACGAACGTCAGGGCCACGGCCCCCGCCACGGGCCCGGCGGCCAGGGTGGCGAACGCGGCGGAGAAGGAGCCGCTCGCCTGGTAGACCGCCCCCACCACGACCGGCACGGTGACGCTGCCCAGTTGCGCCACCGCGTTCGTCGCGCCCGCCGCCGAGCCGGCCAGCGCCGTCCCCGACAGGCCGGGCACCATGGCGATCAGCAGCGGCGAGTACAGGTACGCCCCCAGCCCCGCGAACCCGGCCATGACCAGGAACGCCGTCTCCGTCTCCATGCCGCCGAACAGCAGCAGGCAGCCCGCGAAGGCCACCAGCACGGCGATCGCGGGGCGTTTGCGTCCCCGTCCGGCCAGGTCGGTGGCCAGGCCGATGACCGGTTTGCCCACCGCGCCCGCCGCGGCGAACACCACGACGACCGTCCCCGCCGCCACCGGATCGAGCCCGTGCCCCTTCACCATGAGGGTGTTGGACCAGGTCACGAAGCCGTACGTGCCCCATAGCCCGCCGAAGCCGGCCAGGCCGATCAGCATCAGGTCGCGGTCGCGGACCAGGCCGCGCGGTGACGGGCGAGCCGCCGGCGGCTCCCGCCGGTCGCGCAGCAGCGCCAGGCACACCAGCGCGAGCCCCATCGAGACGATCCCGAACAGGTGGTAGGAGGCCCGCCAGTCGTACCACTGGATCAGCCGGGGCACGAGCACGTTGGCGATCATCGTGCCGAGCGAGGAGGCCATGGTGAACACGCCCATCGCCAGCCCGCGCTCCCGTTCGCCGAACCAGGAGGCGATGAGCTTGACGCCCGCCGCGAAGTCGGCCCCCGCGCAGAGCCCGATCAGCGCCTGCACCGCGATCCCGGCCCCGGCGGACGGCACCGACCCGAACACGATCATGAAGCCGCCCGCCGTGAACAGCGACGCCGACAACACGAACCGGCTGCCGATCCGGTCGCCGAGCAGCCCGCCGCCGACGTTGGACAGCACGTAACCGACGTAGTAGGCCGTCGCGAACGCCCCCAGCCCCGCCAGCGACACGCCCAGCGCCTCGCCCGCCTGGAGCGACGCGGGCCCCCAGGTGGAACGGTCGACGGAGGTCATGGTGAGCGAGGCCCAGCAGAGCAGCAGCACGACCCACCGCCGCATGGACCGGCTCCCGACCGATGGTGACTCTATGTGATCGCCCACGTACGGTCACGCTACAGGTCACGTGACTCTTTGTACTTGTCATGCGACAATCTGCTACTGTCAGCGATCCTTCCCGACAAAGCCGAAGGGACGTCAGATGCACAAGAGAAGACGCGGATCACTCGCCGTCGCCGCCGCCGTGACCGGTGTGCTGGTCACCGCCGCCCTGGCCGGACCGGCCCTGGCGGCCGCTCCCCTGCCGCTCCCCCACCCGTACCCCGGCTTCGGGCCGGCCGGCCCGGCCTGGCACGCGCCGGCGGGCACCGTCCACGACCCGGCCCAGACCGCCCCTGACAGCAAGGGGCCGTGAGGCCCCGACAGGTGCGCCGCCCGGTGCTCTCCCAGGACCCGGGCGGCCCGGTCGGCGCGGCGAAGGGCTCGAAAATGCAGTGAAACAGCAGGATCTTGTGCGTACTGTCGCGAAGATGGATCCAGCTGACTTCTACACCGGCATCGTCGCGGAGCTCTACGGACCGCTGAAGTCCTTCGCCCAGGACCCCGAGCCCTACGCCGCCTTCGTCGAGCGGGCCGGGGTCCCCGCGCTGGAGCTGGGGTGCGGGGACGGCGATCCCCTGCTGGAGCTGCGCCGCCGCGGCCTGGAGGTCGACGGCGTCGACTCCTCCGCGGACATGCTGGAGCGGCTGCGGAGCCGGGCCGGCGAGCAGGGCGTCACCGCGGACCTGTTCCACCAGCGCATGGAGAGCCTGGACCTGCCCCGCCGCTACCGGGCGATCTTCCTCGCCGGGCCCACCTTCACCCTGCTCCCCGACGACGCCACGGCGCTGGCCGCCCTGCGCGGCATCCGTGCCCACCTGACGGACGCCGGTTCCGCGCTGGTGCCCCTGTTCACCCCCGAACCGACCCCGTCCGACCGGATCGGCCACGTGCGCTCGGCCGTCGGACCCGGCGGCGCCGACCTCCGGGTGTCCGTCGTCTCCGAACGACGCGACGAGGCCGCCAGGACGCAGACGACCCTGCTGCGCTACGAACGGCACCACGGCCCGGACGTCAGCGTCACCGAGCGGCCGTGGGTGCTGCACTGGTATCCCCGCGAGGTGTTCGAGGAACTGGCCGCGACCGCCGGCCTGACCGTCACCGCCGTCACGGATCCGGACGGCGCCCCCGTCCCCGCCGACGCCACCGACCTGCACGTCCATCTCGCCCCCGCCACCTGAGGGCGTGGGCCGGCTCTCGCCGGGGCCGAGGAAGATTGTCGGTCGTTTTCGCGTGTTCGCGGCACGTCCGCCGCGCCGGCCGGGGCATCATGCCCCATGCCGAACGTGCAGGCCAGGAGCCTATTTCCGGTCGAATTGGGGCGCAACGGGCTGCTGGTCATCGCAGCACGGGCGCTGCGGACCTTCGGCTACGGCTGTACCAGCGTGCTCCTCGCCGAACTGCTCACCCAGGACGGCGACGCCCCCTGGCAGACCGGTCTGCTGCTGGCCGTGGCCTCCGCCGGCTCGGTGGTCGCGAGCCTGACGCTGGGCCTGTTCGCCGACGTGTGGGGGCGGCGCCGGACGCTGATCGCCTGCGGCTGCCTGATGGCGGTGACCGGCGCCGTGTTCGCGCTCAGCGAGTCCTACCCCGTCCTGATCGCCGCCGCCTTCGTCGGGACGATCTCGCCGTCCACCAACGACAACACGCCCTTCTCCGGAGTGGAGCAGGCGATCCTCGCCCAGACCTGCCCCCAGGCCCGGCACACGTCCGTCTTCACCTGCTACAACGTCACCGCCATGGCCTCCGGCGCGCTGGGCGCCCTGGCCGCCGCCGGGCTCGGGCTCCAGCCCTGGACGTCGGCCCCCGACGCCGCCTTCGCCCTGTACGCGCTCCTGGCCGCCGGCACCGTGACCCTGTTCTGGAACCTGACGCCGCAGGCCGAGCCGCCCAGGACCGCACCCTCCGGCCAGGACCGGCGGAGTGGGCGGATGTCCGGCCAGGTCCGGCTGCTGGCCGGGCTGTCCGCGCTGGACGCCCTGGCCGGAGGGCTGGCCGTCCAGGCGGTGCTGGCCTGGTGGTTCGCCCACCGTTACGGCGCGACGACCACGCAACTGGGCCTGGTGTTCTTCGCCGCCAACCTGCTGCCGGCCCTGGCCCAGCTCACCGCGCCCCTGCTGGCCGCCCGGCGCGGGCTGCTGGCCACCATGCTGCTCCCCCACACCGTGGCCAACCTGCTGCTGGCCTGCATCCCGTTCGCCCCGAACCTGGCCACCGCCGTCACGTTGCTGCTGCTCCGCCAGACGGTGTCCAAGATCGACGTACCGGCGCGGCAGGCGTTCACGGCCGCGGTCGTGCCGTCGGCGCACCGTACGGCCGCCGCCAGCATGACCAGCCTGGCGCGCAGCGTCGCCGTCTCGGTCGCCCCGATCGCCGCCACCACCATGCTGACCGGCACCCTGGCCGCGCTGGGGGCTCCCCTGCTGCTCGGCGCGGCCCTGGGCCTGGGCTACGACCTCGCCCTCTGGCGCGCCTACCGCGGCGTGCCCCTGACCTGAGAGGGACGGGCGGCTCATCGCCGCATGCGGGGATCGCGGGTGGGGTCGGCGTACTTGCGTGGGCAGCCGTCGGCGGCGGCTTCGGGGCGCAGTTCGTAGTGCCAGGGTTCGTTCCGGTAGATCTGGCACAGCCCGTACGCCGCGCCGCGCCTCGACAGCCACCCGGCCTCCTCGGAGGGCCCGCCGTGCCCCGAGGCCGTCAGGGAGGTCACCGCCCCGTGGACGACGACGCCTGCGAGCGCCACGACGAGGACGACGAGAGCGGCCACGATGGCCGATCGGGTACGACGGGATGCCGTTCGTGCTGGTCCGCTGCGGATCATGCCGCCAGTCAAGGCAGCAGGCCGTTGCCGGTGCGTATGTCGTTTTCGATATGCGGGCGATAGGCCCCCGGCCGTACCTTCGGGGGTATGCGGGTACTGATCGTCGAGGACGAGACCTATCTGGCGGAGGCGGTCCGCGACGGCCTCCGCCTGGAAGCGATCGCGGCCGACATCGCGGGCGACGGCGACACCGCCCTGGAGCTGCTGAGCGTCAACGCCTACGACATCGCCGTCCTCGACCGCGACATCCCGGGCCCGTCGGGCGACGAGATCGCCGCCCGCATCGTCGCCTCCGGCAGCGGCATGCCGATCCTCATGCTCACCGCCGCCGACCGGCTCGACGACAAGGCCAGCGGGTTCGAGCTGGGCGCCGACGACTACCTGACCAAGCCCTTCGAGCTGCGCGAGCTCGTGCTCCGCCTCAGAGCGCTCGACCGCAGACGCGCCCACAGCAGGCCGCCGGTGCGCGAGATCGCCGGCCTGCGCCTGGACCCGTTCCGCCGCGAGGTCTACCGCGACGGCCGCTACGTCGCGCTCACCCGCAAGCAGTTCGCCGTGCTGGAGGTCCTGGTCGCCGCCGAGGGCGGTGTCGTCAGCGCCGAGGACCTCCTGGAACGGGCGTGGGACGAGAACGCCGACCCCTTCACCAACGCCGTCCGCATCACCGTCTCGGCCCTGCGCAAGCGTCTCGGCGAACCGTGGCTGATCGCCACCGTGGCCGGGGTCGGCTACCGCATCGACCCGGCGTCCGGCGCCGGACGCGAGGGCGGCGACCATGGATAGGGCCCCCGGCCTGAGTGTCCGCCTCAAGCTCACCCTCAGCTACGCCGGATTCCTCATGATCGCCGGCGCCCTGCCGCTCGGCGCCGTCGGGGTCTACTTCATGCGCGGCCTGCCCGACCACGCGGTCTACACCACCGGCGACGTCCTGATCAACCGGTCCGCCATCGTGCGTTCGTTCGCTCCGGTCGCGGTTCTCGTGCTGGGGTTCCTGCTGGTGTTCGGCCTCGTGGGCGGGTGGCTGCTGGCCGGCCGGATGCTGGCCCCCCTGACCCGCATCACGGACGCCGCCCGCAAGGCCACGGGCGGCTCGCTCTCCCACCGCATCCGGCTGCCGGGCCGCAGGGACGAGCTCCGCGAACTGGCCGACGCCTTCGACACCATGCTCGTACGGCTCGAAGCGCACGTCGCCGAGCAGCGGCGATTCGCCGCCAACGCCTCGCACGAGCTGCGCACCCCCCTCGCGATCGCCCGGACGCTCCTCGACGTCGCCCGCACCGACCCCACCCGCGACCCCGCCGAACTCGTCGACCGCCTCCACCTGGTCAACACCCGCGCGATCGACCTCACCGAGGCGCTGCTCCTGCTCAGCCGGGCCGACCAGCGGTCCTTCCCGCGCGAGGGCGTCGACCTGTCGCTGGTCGCGGAGGAGGCCGTCGAGACGCTCCTCCCGCTGGCCGAGCAGCGCGGCCTCACCGTCGAGACCACCGGCGACGGTCTGGCCCCGGCCACCGGCTCACCCGCGCTCCTGCTCCAGATGACGACGAACCTCGTGCACAACGCGATCGTCCACAACCTGCCCGAACAGGGCGCGGTGTGGGTGAGGACCACCGTTCATCCCGGCGCGGTGGCGCTCACCGTCGAGAACACCGGCGACGAGCTTCCCCCGGAGCTGGTCCGCACGCTGGTGGAGCCGTTCCGGCGCGGCACCGACCGCGTGCGCTCCGACCACGCGGGCGTGGGCCTCGGCCTGGCGATCGTCGGGAGCATCGCGCGGGCGCACGACGGAACCCTCACCCTCACGCCCCGGCCGTCCGGTGGCCTCCGCGTCACCGTGCGCCTGCCGGCCGAGGTCACGGGCGACGGCCACCGCCGGTAGAGTCCGCCTGTTCCTGGTGCCTGTCGTGCAGGAGTGAGCGCAGTCCGGCGGTGTCGACGACGTGGGCCATCCTCGGGAACACGGTGGTCATCAGCGTCTCGTGGGCCTGCCGGTCCGGGTCGGCGACGCCGTCGGACAGGACGTGGAGCCGGTAGTCGCGGTCGGCGGCGTCGGTGAGGGTGGACAGGACGACGCCGCTGGTGGTCAGGCCGGCGACGACCAGCGTGGTGACCCCGCGATCCCGCAACCGGCGGTCGAGGTCCGTCGTGGACAGCGCGCCGACCCGGGTCTTGCGGACGACGACGTCCCCGGGCTCGGGGGCGAGCCGGGGGTGGAAGTCCGTGGCGGGGTCGGCGTGGTGCAGCAGCCGCCGGTGGCCGATGAGGGAGAACGTCTTGTTGGCGGCCGGGATCGCCGCCCAGTCGTCGTCGGTGAAGCCGAGCCGCACGTGCACGATGACGGCGCCGTGTGCCCGCAGGTCGGCGACCGCGCCGGCCATCCGGGACAGCAGCGCCTGCGGGTCGTCCAGGCCGGGCAGCGAGGCGAGCACTCCCTGCTGGTAGTCCAGGACGAGCAGCGCGGTGGTGCGGGGGTCGAGCGCGAGAGGTGTGGTGGACATTCTTTCTCCTTGGTGGTGAGGGATCACGCGTGGGGTGCGGGCACCGGTTCGGGAACGGGCGCCGCGGCGCGCCGGGGCAGCAGCAGCGGGGTCGCCAGCAGGAGCACGCCGGCCAGGCCGATCGCCGTACGCGGGCCGAGCAGGCCGCCCAGCACGCCCCACGTCGCCGTCAGGAGCGCGGTCGCCGCCTTCGTCGTCACCGACCAGGCCGACAGCGTGCGGGTGACGCGGTCGTTCGCGGTGCGTTCGAGGCGGTAGGTGGCCTGGACGGGGTTGAAGACGCCGCAGCAGAGGATGAGCCCGAGTTCGACGCCCATCACCAGCAGCAGCCCGCCGGTGCCCGGCCCCACGAAGGCCAGCCCGACCGGCCAGACCGCGCGCAACGTCCCGGACACGACCAGGACGCGGTGCTGCCCGAACCTGGTGACGAGCGGACGGGCCAGCCGCGACCCGACCAGCCCGCCGATCGCGGGCACGGCGAAGGCGAGACCGTACTGCCACGAAGTGAACCCCAGCCGGCCGAGCATCAGGACGGCCAGCAGCGCGTCGGCGGCCATCAGCAGCCCGTTGAACAGGACCGTGTTGAGGAACAGCGGGCGCAGCGTGGCGTCGGCGAGGATGTACCGCCAGCCGTCGAGCAGGTCCCCGGCGCGCAGGCGCGCGGCCTCCCGGCGTCCGGGAGGCGGCTCGTGGCCGCCCGTCGCGCGGATGCCCAGGGCCGACAGCAGGTAGCTGGCCGCGTCGGCGACCACCGTCGCGACCGGGCCGAGCAGGCCGATCGCGGCGCCGCCCAGCGGCGGCCCGATGATCGTGGTCGTCCAGGTCGTGGACTCGAAGCGGGCGTTCGCGACGAGCAGGTGCTCGGCCGGCAGCAGCGTCTTGAGGTAGGCCCCGGAGGCGGCGCGGAAGGTGATGTCGGCCGCCGCGACCACGACCGAGACCAGCAGCAGCTGGACGAAGGTGAGCACGCCGAACGCGAACGCGGCCGGGATCGTCAGCAACGCCGCGAACCGTGCCAGGTCCGCCCCGATGAGCACGGGCCGCTTGCGGCGGAACTCCACCCATGGGCCCAGCGGCACCGCCACGGCCGCACCGACCGCCGCGCCCACGGCCGACAACGCCGCGACCTGCGCCGGCCCGGCGTGCAGCACCTGGACGGCGATCAACGGGAACGCGCCGAAGGCGAGCCACGTGCCGAGCGCGCTGGTGCCGTACGCTCCCCAGAGCCAGCCGAACCGCCGGCCCAGCCGGTGCCCGTTCCCCATGTCCGACACTCCTCGTCACTCACCCGTACAACCGATCCGCGATCGGGAGTATCAAAGCGGGCCGTGCAGCAGGAGATCAAACAACCGCGGGGGCAGGTCGGCACAACCGTTGGTTGTATCCGTAGAGTGTCCCGCATGGACCTCGACACCGTCCGGACCTTCGTCGCCGCCGCCGAGGCGGGGCAGTTCCAGGAGGCCGCCGCCGACCTGGCGGTCACCCAGCAGGCCGTCTCCAAGCGCGTCGCCGCCCTGGAACGCACGCTCGGGGTGCGCCTGTTCATCCGCACCCCGCGCGGCACGAAGCTCACCATCGACGGGCAGGCGTTCCTGCCGCACGCCCGCGAGCTGCTCCGGGTCGCCGAGCGCGCGGTCGCGTCCGTACGGGCGGGCAGCCGTCCGCTGCGCGTCGACGTGCTCGCCTCGCGCAGCGCGGGGTCGGGCCTGATGCGCGGCTTCCACCGGGCGCACCCCGACGTCGAGCTGGACGTGGTGATGCTCTTCGACGTGGACACGGCCGTGGCCGCCATCCGGTCCGGCACGATCGACGCGTCCTTCCGCGCGGTCGGCGTGCCGGGCCGCCCGCTGCCCGAGGACGTCGAGTCCGCCTGGGTGGTCGACGAGGCCCTCCAGCTCCTCACCGGGCCCGACCACGCGCTGGCCGACGCCCGGTCGGTGCCGCTCGCCCGGCTCGCCGGGCACCGGATCTGGATGCCCGGCCTCGCCCCCGGCACCGAGTGGACCGCCTATTACGACGACCTCGTCGCCGAGTTCGGCCTGACCATCGAGGCGACCGGGCCCAACTTCGGCTCCGACGCGCTGCTCGACACCGTCGCCGACACCCCGGCGCTGGCCACGTTCATGGGCGACCAGACCCGTCTCGTCTGGCCGGCGGGCCACGGCCTGCGCCGGATCCCGGTGACCGACCCCGTGCCCGTCTACCCGCACTCGCTCCTGTGGCACCGCGACAACCCCCACCCGGCGCTGGTCGCCCTCCGTGCCCACCTGGGCGCCACGGCGACCGGTCGCCGCGCCGCCGGGACCTGGGTCCCGGCGTGGGCGCGGGCTTCCCGGGGTCCGGCTCAGCCTTCCTGAGGTCCTTGGGTGACCCAGTAGTCCTGGAGGAGGGTGTTCTTGGGGCACCACTCCTCGCTGACGGACGTGCCGCCCACCATGGGGCCGGGCCGCTCGGGCTCGATGCCGCAGCGGATGTGCACCTGGTGCCAGTGCTGGTAGGTGCCCACCGGGCAGACGGACCGGGCTCCGAACTGCTCGTACCTGATGACCGTGCCGCCGACGCGGTGGGTCTGCTCGGCCCGGCAGGGGCCGTCCGCCGCGGCCTGGTGGTGAGGGTTCGGGGCTGCCTGCGCCGGACGGCCGAGCAGGGTCAGGGCTCCGGCGACGATGACGGCCGTGGTGGCGAGTGCGCCGCGTGCGTCCATGGTGGTCTCCTCTGGTCGTGGGTTTGCGGTGGACCACAGCGAAACAGCGCCGGGACGGTGTCCAACAGCACCTCGGCCGGACTCGGCCGAACCGGGACACCGCACCGGCGACGCGTGCGCGGCGCCCCTCAGGCCGGGACGTCGGTCAGCCGGCGCAGCGTGAACGGCTCCGCCAGGATCTCCTCCAGCACCTGGGCCACGTGCTTGAAGTGCGGCAACGAGAAGTGATGGGCGAGCGCGGCGTCGTCGGCCCACTCCTCCACGATGATCACGCGGTCGGGGCGCTCGGGGTCGGCGTAGGGCTGGTAGCCCATTCGGCGAGCTCGCCCTGGACTACGTGGCCATGCGCGCGCCCGACGACCCCGACCTGACGATGATGATCTACAGCGCCCCGCCGGGCTCCGACGCCGCCACGTCCCTGAACCTGCTGACCGGACTGGCCACCTCGCCCCCGCAGACCACGCCATCCCATCGAACCGTCTCGGTCCACGCCCCCTGAGCGCCGACCCGCCCCGGTAAGGTCATTCCGGGCACCCTCGGACAGAAAGAGCACCCCCTCTGGTGAACCTGGGCATCGTCGGACAGGCCGCAGGGCTGTTCGCCGTCACCAACATCGACGACATCCTGATCCTGGCGCTGTTCTTCGCCCGGGGCGCGGGCCGGCGGGGTGCCGCCGGCCGGATCGTGGCGGGCCAGTACCTGGGCTTCCTCGCCCTCGTGGCGGTGGCCGTGGCGGCGGGTCTCGGGGCGACCTTCCTTCCCGAGCGGCTCGTCCCGTACCTGGGGCTGCTGCCCCTCGCGCTGGGCGTCAAGGCCGCCTGGGAGGCATGGAGGAGCCGCCGCGACAGTGACGAACCCTCCGGCGGGCACGCCGACGGGCCGAAGACGCTGGAGGTCGCCGCGGTCACCTTCGCCAACGGCGGCGACAACATCGGCGTGTACGTGCCGGTCTTCGCCACCGCCGGGCCGGGCGGCACGAGCGTCCACGTCGTCGTGTTCGTCGTCCTGGTCGCCGTGTGGTGCGCGGCCGGACGGTTCTTCGCCACCCGCCCTCTCGTCGCCGGGGCCCTGAGCCGGTGGGGGCACGTCCTGCTGCCTGTGGTGCTGATCGGCATCGGCCTGCTCATCCTCGTCGAGGGCGGGGCCTTCGGGCTGTAGGTCCGTGAAACTTCGGCGCATTGCCGAACCAATGGTCGTGGGGCGGCATCCAACGAGATCACGGCGTCAGAGGGGGGCTCGGGTGTTCATCCGGTTGGACGGCGCCTTCGGAGGCCGGGCGTGGTGACGCGCAAACGCACCCCGCGTGCGGCGCAGCGGATCGACGTGGCCCGCGTCCCCGACGACGTCGTGGCGCTCATCGACGCGCTCGAACCCGGCGAGAGCCTGGTCCTCACGCGTGACGGCGCGTCGATCGCGACGATCTCCAGCACCGTCGACGTGGTCCAGGGCGCCGTCGTCGATCGCGCCGAGCCGGACGAGCCCGACGAGCCCGACCGAGCGGCGCCGGTCGACCACGACGGCGTGACCGTCGTGGCCACCGCGATGGAACTCTCGAACGCGGCCCGCGTCGCGCTGTCCACCCAGCTCGGGGCGGACTACGTGGTGCTCGACATGCACGCGGCCCCGGCGACGGCCGACGTGCTGCTGGTGCCCGCGGGCAGCCCACAGCTGATCGCGGGGCTCCGGTCGATGTTCCCGAAGGCCCGCGTCGTCGTCACCGAGATCGAGGATCCCGAGCTCGGGGTCCGGTACGACGGCCCGGTCCGGCGGCTGCTCGACGCCGGGGCCGACGCGTACCTGCCGCCGGCGACCGTCCCGGTCCTGGCCAGGCAGCTCGACCACACCCTGAACCGGGGGCGCGAGCTCGCCGGAGGCGGGGCCGGAGGCGGGGCCGGAGGCGGGGCCGGGACACCGCTGCAGATCGCACCCGCCGCCGAGGCCGACGAGAACGAGTGAGGCCGCGCGCCCCGGTCGCCGATGTCTCTCCTTCGGTGTGAGCCGTCCGTCACTTCTGCGGCGGCTGGGACGGCGGGCCGAACAAGGTGGCGGTGTCGACGGTGGCGATGGCGCCCGAGTCCGTATGGGTGGGTTCGCCGTCGGCGCCGATGAGAGGCAGGCGGTCCGGGAGCCTGCTCGGGTCGACCGCGCCCGTGTCGGTGATCCAGGACGGGCGCGGCGGCTGCGCCGGTGGCGTCTTGGCCTGGAGGCCGTACTTGGCGGTGATCCACACGTTGCCCGACGGCAGGGAGCCGCCGTACCAGCCGCCGTCGTAGACGTATCCGAAGGCCAGCGTCGCGTACCAGGCGGTGCCGCAGGGGGCGGGATTGGACCCCTCGCCGCTCCACATGTACCAGTCGGCGTGCGAGGTGGTGTTGGGGGTGAAACGCAAGCCGGAGTCCAGGCCCAGGCAGGGCCCCCAGACCTGGTGGGTCAGGTCGTAGACGAGCACGACCTGACGTATCGCGAGATCGCCGGCGGGCACGGGCCGTCCACGGCCGCACGGGACGCCGTCGTTCGGCCCGTAGACGTTCGCCGCGGACGTCTGGTAGGAGCCGGCGTTGCTGTCGGAGAGGTCGAGCATCTCGGCGTAGACCAGGAGGCACAGGGAGCCCGAACGGTAGACCCAGTCCTCGTTGTGGCGCCCGTTGTCGGCGGCGTACGCCGGGGTCGTCGAGGTGGCCGCGACCAGGACGGCAGCGGCGGCGGCGCACAGGAAGCGGCGGGCCCGCCGGCCTGTCGTGCCGGGCGTCGGGGGGTGACTTCGCATGATGTTCTCCTCAGCGGTGTGCGGGGGGATGACCACGACGCCGGCCGGGAGCGGCCGTTGCGAACGCAGGAGCGCCGAGGGCGGGTCGGAGGGTGGGGCGAGCCGTTCGCTGCCATGGTCGAGGGGCGCCGGGGTGCGCACAATCTCTTCGGCCGGGCACCGAACAGTTTCGCCGTCAACCGGACGATTGCCTGAAATCGATCATCAGGGGACGATTGGCGCATGCGTCTGAACTTCCAGGTGGGCGACCTCGCGGCCACCCGGATCGTGGTCTCGCCCCTGACCCACGCGATCTTCGCGGCCTTCAGCGTCCATCATCCTGAGCTGACCGAGAAAGGCTCGATCTGGCGGGACATCGCCAGGACCGTGCCGCGCCGGACGCTGCCGCTGCTCGACATCCTCAACCGCGGCGCCTCCCGCGTCACCCTCCATGACGGCCTGGTCGCCTCCGAGGTGGCCCCGCCGATCCAGACCGCCGCGCTCTCCGACGAGCTCGACGCGCTCGCCGCCCTGGACACCCCGCCGCAGGAGCGGGAGTTCGGCGGCGACCTGTGGCGCTTCAGCGGGCTGCCGGGCCGGCCCGACCTCGACATGGACCCGGCGCGCTTCCGCCGGGCCCTGGCCGACAGCATGTACGTGCTCTTCCACCGCTTCCTCGCCCCCGAATGGCCCGGCATGCGCCGCCGGCTCGAAGCCCGCCTGGCCGCCTACCAGGAGACGGCGGCACGGATCGGGCTCGGCTCGGCGCTCAGCACGCTCAGCCCGCGGCTGTCCTGGGACGGCAGCGGCATGATCGTCGCGGGCGGCCCGGATCGCACCATCGATCTCGGCGGACGCGGCCTGCTGATCCATCCGATCGCCGGCGCCTCGCCCCGCTACCTGGGCATCGCGACCACCCAGGACCAGCGCAGCTCGGTGCTCACGGTCCCCATACCCGACAGCGGCCGCCAGGCGATGCCGTCCCCGGCCTTCGACTCGCTCGCCGCGCTGGTCGGGCGGGCGCGGGCGCGGGTGATGCGGGCCGTCGGCGGGCCCGGCTGCCGTACGGACGAGCTGGCCGGGCGGCTCAAGGTCAGCGCCTCGACCGCCTCCGAGCACGTCACCGTGCTGCGCAACGCCGGGCTGATCAGCACCCGCCGCAACGGCCAGGCCGTCCACCACCACCTGACCGCCCTCGGCGCCCGCCTCCTGGAGGCCAACGGCTGACCCGGCGCGTAACCGCTCGCCCCCCCCGGGGGGGGTCAGGACCTGGAGAGGGCGGGCGGGGCGCAGTCGAGGCGGCGGTATTTACCGGGGGGCATGCCGTACTCGCGTTTGAAGGCGTTGGCGAAGGCGAACTCCGAGCCGTAGCCGACCGCGGCGGCGATCGTGCTCAGCGCGGCGTCGGAGTCGCGCAGCATGTGGGCGGCCGTGCTCAGCCGCCACCAGGTCAGGTAGGCCAGCGGCGGACGTCCGACGAACTGGGTGAAGCGGCGGGAGAAGGCCGCGCGCGACAGCCGGGCGCGGCGGCCGAGCGACTCGACCGTCCATGGATGGGCGGGATCGCGGTGGATCCCGTCGAGCGCGGCGCTGACGGCCGGGTCGGCCAGGGCGGCGGCCCAGTTGCCGGCCCGGCAGTGCTCGGCCGAGGTGTCGAACCAGGCGCGCAGGATGTACAGCAGCAACATGTCCAGCAGCGCCGGCACCACCAGGTCCGCGCCCGGCCGCGGGTCGTCGATCTCCTTGCCGAGCAGCTCGACGGCGGCGCGCAGGTCGGTGTTGCGCCCCAGCCCGGTGGGCAGGTGGATCATCTCGGGCAGCCCCTTGAGCAGCGGATGCGCCCTGTCGGGATCGAGCCGGTAGCCGCCGCAGAGCATCACGGTGACCGGCCCGGGGCCCTCCATCGAGGCCGAGGCGAACAGCTCGGCGGGGGCGTAGGGGTCGCAGTCGGGCTCCGGGAGCGGCCTGGTGGGCGAGTCGGCCAGCCCGTAGCCGTGGCCGTGGGGGAAGAACAGCACGTCGCCCGTCCCGACCGGGAACGGCTCGCCCTCCGGCGGGATCGCCCAGCACGAGCCTTGCAGCACGACCTGGAAACCCGCCGAGCCGGGCGCCGACGGGAACCGCTGCCCCCACGGCGCCGGCCACGCGACCCGGGCCGAGCGCGGCACGCCGACGCGCATGGAGGCGACCACGTCACTCAGTACGTCCATGACGGGAGTCTAGTCCGCAAGATGATCGCGTATTAATCGCAGACGGAAACACATTGGACGACTCGCGCCTGGCTCCTACGGTTGACGACATGACAAGAGTCCTGGTCAGCGGGGCGACCGGCACGATCGGCCGTCCGCTGGTGAAGCAGTTGAAGGAGGCGGGCGCCGACGTCCGCACGGTGACGAGGCAGCTCACCGACCCGGTGGCATTGGCGGCGGCTCTCGACGGGGTCGGCGCGGTGTTCCTGCTGTGGCCGTTCGCCTCGGCCGAGGGGGCCCGCGAGGTGCTGGAGCTGATCGGTTCGCGGCGGGTGGTCTACCTCTCCTCGGCCGCCGCCCGCCCGTACGAGGTCGAGATCGAGCGCGTGGTCGCCCGGACCGCGCGGGAGTGGACGGTGCTGCGCCCGCACGCGTTCGCGGCCAACGCCTTGCGGTGGGCCGAGCAGGTCCGTACGGGGGTCGTGCGGCAACCGTACGGCGACGCGGTCCTTTCCCCGATCCACGAGCGGGACGTCGCGGCCGTCGCGGTGCGCGCGCTGCTCGGCGAAGGGCACCACGGCGCGGTCCACACGCTGACCGGGCCGCGTCCGCTGACCCAGCGGGAGCAGGCGCGGGCGATCGGCGCGGCGATCGGCCGGCCGGTGCGGTGGGAGGACGAGCCACCGGAGGAGGCCAAGCGGCGGCTGCTCGGGCTGGGCTGGCCCGGACCGGCCGTGGACGGGATGCTGCGCGCCCTCGCCGAGCCGGGCCCGTCCACCGGGACCGTCGAGGAGGTCACCGGAGTGCCCGCGACCGGCTTCGAGACATGGGCGAGCGAGCACGCCGCGGACTTCCTCGGCACCATGCGGGCCGCCCGCTTCCACGAGTACGGCGACGCCTCGGTGATCAGGGTGGACGAGGTGCCGGTGCCGAGGCCCGGACCGGGCGAGGTGCTGATCGAGGTGGCGGCGACGTCGTTCAACCCGTCGGAGGTCGGCCTGCGCATGGGCCTGCTGCGGGACGTGTTCGGCGGCACCCTGCCGCGCACGCTCGGCTGGGACGTCGCGGGCACCGTGCTCACCGGGGCGGGCGGCCTGGCCCCCGGCGACCGGGTGATCGGGCGCATCGACGGCGCGGCGGCCGGGTACGCGGTCGCGAAGGCGAGCACGCTGGCCAGGGCGCCGCGGCGGATCCCGCTGACGGCCGCGGCCGCCGTGCCCGTGGCCGGGCTCACCGCCTGGCAGGCGGTCTTCGAGCACGCCCGTATCGGCCCCGGCAGCCGGGTGCTGATCAACGGCGCGGGCGGCGGCGTCGGCCTGTTCGCCGTGCAGCTGGCCAAGCACGCGGGCGCGTACGTGGTGGCGACCGCCGGCCCGCGCAGCGCCGCCGCCGTACGGGCGCTGGGCGCGGACGAGATCGTGGACTACACCGCCGCTCCCCTGCCGGGCGGCAACGACGTGCTGATCAACCTGGTGGCCGACTTTCCCGCCTCGGTGACGGAGCTGGCCGAGGAGTTCGTCTCCATCACCCGGCCGATCGATCATCCGCGCGCCGTCCGGTTCGTGGCCCGCGACGACCCGGGCCAGCTGGCCGAGCTCGTGGCCCTGATCGACCAGGGCGTGGTGGACGTCGAGACGGACGTCCGCCCGCTGGAGTCGCTGGCCGACGTGCACCGCGAGGCCGAACGCGGTCTCGTCCGCGGCAAGATCACGCTGACGGTGGCCGGATGACCGGTCACCCCCTCGCCGGGACGCGCCGGGGCCGGGCCGCCAGGAGGCAGGCGGCCAGGGAGACGGCGATGACGCAGGGCCTTCCACGAGACGCGCGCGAACCCGGCTTCCGCTATCCGCCGGGGGTCACGGTCGCGCCCGGCAGCGACTCCCGCCGGGCCTCCGGCGTGCCCACGACGGCGTTGAGGCCGCCCTTGTAGACCTGCGCGACCGCGTTGCCCGAGACGGACGGCTTCGAGGTCTCCCCCTCGACCCTGATCAGCATCCTGGTGGGGGTGCAGAACAGGCTGACCTTGCTCTCATGGGCGCCGCCGACCTCGGGCTCCGCCGGGCCTGCGAAGCCGTCCTCCCGCGTGGGCTCCGCCGCGTCGGACCTGGTCAGGTCGGCGTTCACGCTCCACCCCTCGCCGCTCAGACCGCACAGCCCCGAGGGGTTGATCCACGCGGTCAGGTCGTGCGGGCCGACCTTGATCCGCGCCAGCGCCAGCTCGGCCTCCTCGGGCAGCCCGCCCTGGACGGAGACCCCCTTCAGGCCGGCCAGCGGCCATCGCGCCGGGTCCTTCAGCATCGGTTCCTTGGCCGGCGCGGCACACGCGCCGAGGACCGGTAACAACACGAACGCCACAACCGGCGCAAGACGCCTGATCATCGATATCTCCATTCCGCGAAACGGCTCGGGTGGATCCGGCGAGAGGCGGACTCACCTCCGCGTGACATCCGGCGCGAGGAAGTCGCCGACGAGGCGATCGTAGCGAGGGCGGTCGACGTTCCACGCCTCCGTGTGCTTGCCCTGCTCGAAGGGCTCGAACCTGATGTCCCAGCCCAGGCGCCTGCCCGCGGCCACGAGGCCGTGCGCCTCCTGGATCGGGTGGTCGGTGTCGGGGACGGTGTGGATCAGCAGCAGCGGCGGCCGGACGCGCGGCGGATGCCGGATCAGGCTGAGCCTGTCCACATCGACGCCGGTGCGCCACCGGACGACCAGGTTCGACAGTCCCGCCGTGAAGGCGGGCAGGTGGAAATTCCTGGCACCCTGTTCGGCGGTCATCTGCACGTCGATCATGGGGGCGTCCATGACGACCCGGTCGACCAGGCCCGCCAGCGGTGACCGGTCCAGGAACTGGCCGACGATCTGGCCACCCATCGAGGTGCCGTACAGGACGAACCGCCGCGCCCCCATGGTCCGCGCCTGGCGCAGGGCGGCCTCCAGGTCGCGCCACTCCGAGTCGCCGAGGTGCAGCAGCCCGTCGGGCGAGGGCGGCGCGCCCTGGTCGTTGCGGTAGCTGATGTCCAGGAAGGGCAGCCGCAGCCCGTGGACGACGGGCAGGATCTTCAGCTCCGCCTTGCGCCGGCCGTTCTGGCCGTGGACGGCGACGACCCAGGTGTCGCCGTCGCCGGGGACGTACCAGGCGGGGGCGGGCCCGAGCTCGGTGGGGACCATGATCTCGGTGTAGCCGATGCCCCAGGCCACCTGGGGGTCGCCGGGCGGCACGTTGCCGAAGTTGCCGGGCGTGCCCACCGAGGGGACCGAGCCGCGCAGCACCTTGCGCGTCACGCGGTCCGGCGCGCGGGTGACGACGTCGCCGAGCATGGCGTACGAGCCGGTCCACTCCAGCCAGTACGTGCCCGGTTTGTCGGTCTCCGGCGTTCGTGTGAGCGTCACCAGGTCGCCCCGCACGGCCACGACCTCGGTGTTGCCCGTGCCGTAGCGGACGACGGCGATCGACTGGTCGCTGCCGAACCAGGCCCCGGCCCCCGCGACCCCGGCCAGGACGACGACGATCGCCAGGCCCGCGATCCACCACCGACGGCCCCGGCGCGTCCGCCGTTCGACGTCCGGCGTCTCGACGTTCTTCTCCCGTGCTCGCATGTATACACGGTAAACCATGAACGTTTACGGTGTATACATCAGCGCTCAGCTCTCCAGGAGATCGGAGAGCCGGTGCAGCCCGCGCGAGATGCGGGCCTTGACGGTGCCGATCGGCACGCGCAGGTGGTCGGCGATCTCCCGCTGGGTCAGGTCGGCGAAGTAGGCCAGTTCGATGGCCTGCCGCTGCGTGTCCGACAGCTCGGCGAGCGCCCGGTCGATCTGGTCGCGGTCGCCGAGCGCGTCCGGCGCGAGCCGCCCGCGTCCCGGCGGATCGCCGGCCTCCTGCAACGGCACGGTCCGCAGCCTGCGGACGCGCAGGTGGTCCACAGCACGACGGTGGGCGATGGCGAAGACCCACGCGGCCTGGCTCCTGCCGGGGTCGTAGCGCCGGCGCGAGCGCCAGACGTCGGCGAAGACGACCTGCAGCAGGTCCTCCACCTCCTGGGCGGGCACGAACCGGCGCAGGTAGGAGCGCACGGAAGGGGCGTACGTGCGGTAACACTCGCCGAGCGCTTCCTCGTCGCTGGTGTCCATGCGCCTGCCCCTCACCGCAAAAACCTATTCAAAACTTATTCATACCGAGGCGCGGGACGGGGTCACAAGCTCATCGAGGGAAAGGGCGGCTCAAATCAGGGTCGACATGACGCATGCGACGGCGGCGGGCAGCGTCGAGACCCTGACGACGCCCGAAGGAGGCCGGCCCCGCCAGCCCAGGCCGCCGATGACGACCTGGCACGCGGGACGCACGTGGGGCAGGTCCGCGAGGGGGGCGGTGTCACCGGTGGCCGCCCGCTGCGACCAGACGAACACGGCCGCCGGGCCGAGCCGGCGCATCGCCGAGGCCAGCGCGGCGTAGGGGGTGCGGGCGCCGAGCACGCGGGTCTGCACGCCCTGTTCGGCTAGCGCGGCGGCCAGGGCGTGCACCGGCAGGCTGTGCTGCTCCTCCTCCGCGCAGGCCAGGAGCACCGGCCGCTCGTCGCCCCGCGGCGGCACGTCGCCGGCGAGCCGGTGCAGGGCCGCCTGGAGGTGGCCGGACAGCAGATGTTCGGCGTCGATGCCGGTTCCGGTCTCGTCCTGGGCCCGGCAGACGGCGTCGAACGCGGGCAGGACGAGGTGCTCCCACGTCCACACCACGCCCTGCGCGGCCAGCGTCTCCTCGATCAGGCCGGAGACGGCTCGGCCGTCGAGCACGGTCGCGGCACGGGCCAGCGCGGCGACGGCCGGCCGCCCCCCGGGCTTCCGCGGCACGGGCGGTGACGTGCGCCTGCCGCCCTTAAGCGGCGAGGGCGGGGGCGGGTCGGGCAGGGACAGGGCGAGTCTGGCGGCTTCGGCCGGGACCAGGCCGGTGGCGATCAGGCGCTTCATCTCGGCCAGCCGCCGCACGTCGGCGTCGCCGTAGCGGCGGTGGCCCCCGGGGCTGCGGCGGCTGGGGCCCAGGCCGTAGCGCAGGTTCCAGGTGCGCAGGGTCGGCGCGGGGATGCCCAGACGCCGGGAGACGGCCCCGATGCCGAATCCCGCGTCCCCTTCGCTGACCGGTGTGTCCTCGTCCATGGTGTTCCCGCTGCCGTTCGACGTGTCCGCCTATCTTTTCGCGCCTGCGAGGTCCTTGGGCGCACGCGGGCCGGGTGCAACCGGGCGGGCTCCCGCCACGAAGGCTCTCATAGCGACAGAAGGAGCTGCGTGCATGGACGCGTCCACCGAGGAGGGCCTCCGATGAGTCCCGTGGTCGTCATCGGGGCCGGGCTGGGCGGCCTGGCGGCGGCCGTCCGGCTGGCGGCGGCCGGACGCCGGGTCAGCGTGGTCGAGGCACTCGGCGAGCCCGGCGGCTGCTGCGGCACCGCCCGCCTCGGCGCGTTCCGCTTCGACACCGGCCCGTCCGTGCTGACCATGCCCGGCGTGCTCGCCGAGGTTTTCGGCGCGGCCGGGGAGGAACTGCGGCACTGGCTGCCGCTGCGCCGCCTGGACCCCTCCTACCGGCTGCTCTTCGACGACGGGTCACGGCTGGACGTGCTGCCCGGGCGCGAGGCGATGGCCGAGCAGGTGCGGACGGTGTGCGGGCCCGCCGAGGCGGCGCGCTACGAGCGCTACCGGCGGCTGCTCGACGAGCTGTTCCGGGTGGAGTGGCCGACGTTCATCGACGCGGACGTGAGCCGGCTGCGCGCCCTGGCCCGGCCCGCGGCGCTGCTGCGGCTGGCCGGGCTGGGCGGCTTCCGGCGGCTGGACCGCCTGGCCGCCCGGCACCTGCGCGACCCGCGGCTGATCAAGGCGCACACCTTCCAGTCCCTGTACGTGGGGCTCTCCCCGCAACGCGCGCTCGGCATCTACGCCGTCATCGCCCACATGGACACCGTCGGCGGCGTGTACTTCCCCGAGCGCGGCGGCATGCACGCCATCCCCACGGCCATGGCCTCCCTGCTGGAGAAGCTGGGCGGGGACCTCCGCCTCGGCGTCCGCGCCGAGAAGGTCGAGACGGACTCGGACGGCGTCACCGGCGTCCTGCTGGCGGACGGCGAACGGCTCCCGGCGCGGCACGTGGTCGTGGCCTGCGATCGCCTGGCCGCCCGGCGGCTGCTGCCCGGCGCGGCGTCCGACTGGCGGTTGCGCCGCCCCCACCACTCCCCGTCCTGCCTGGTGCTGCACGTGGGCCTGGACCGTCCGCTGAGCGGCCAGGCCCACCACACCCTCCATTTCGGACGAGCCTGGCGGGAGACCTTTGCGGCGCTGGCGGCCGGCCGTCCGCAACCGGACCCCAGCCTGCTGATCACCCATCCCGAGCCGGACGGCGAGGCGGCGCCGGCCGGGAAGGCCACGCTCAGCGTCCTGGAACCCACGCCCAACCTGCGGACCGCCGACTGGGACCGGCTGCGGCCCGAGCTGGAGACGCGGCTGCTCGGCCGCCTGGCCGCGCTCGGCTACGGCGACCTGGCGGACGCGCCCAGGCTGGTCCTCGACCCACCCGCCTGGGCCGCGCGCGGGCACAGCGCGGGCACCCCGTTCGCGCTGGACCACCGGTTCACCCAGACGGCATGGCTGCGGCCCTCGGCCGTCGCCCGGCGGGTGCCCGGACTGCACTTCGCCGGCATGTACACCGCGCCCGGCGTCGGCATCCCCCCGGTGCTGATCTCCGGCCGGCTCGCCGCCGAACGCATACTGAAGGAGGCTCGTTGACGCTCACCGCCAGCTACGAACGCTGCCGCCGGCTGCACGCCCGCTACGGCCGCTCCTACTACCTGGCCACCCGGCTGCTGCCGCAGTGGAAACGACGGCACGTGCACGCCCTGTACGGCTTCGCCCGGTACGCCGACGAGATCGTCGACTCCTTCACCATGACCGGCGACCGGGCCCGCGCGCTCGACGACCTGACCGCCCAGGTCGCGGCGGGACTCGCCGGGACGGCGACCGGCGATCCGATGTTGCCCGCGTTCCTGCACACGGTGCACTCGTTCGGCATCGACCACGGCGACGTCCGGGCCTTTCTCTCCTCGATGCGCGCCGACCTGTCCGTGCGGAGCTACGCGACCTACGACGACCTGCTGGGCTACATGTCGGGATCGGCCGCCGCGATCGGCACGATGATGTTGCCGCTGCTGGAGCCGGCGCCCGGCCAGGAGGATCGGGCCCGCGAGCCCGCCCGCCAGCTCGGCCTGGCCTTCCAGCTCACCAACTTCCTGCGCGACGTCGCCGAGGACTTCGCGCGTGGCCGCGTCTACCTGCCGATGGAGGACCTGGACAAGTTCGGCGTCGCCCCTGACATGCTGGGCGAGCCGCGGGCCCGGCGGGCGGTGCGTGACCTGCTGGCCTTCGAGGCCGAGCGCGCCCGCGCCCACTACCGGGCCGCCGACCCCGGGATCGGCCTGCTGGTCGCCTCCTCGCGGCCGTGCGTGCGCGCCGCCTTCGAGCTGTACGGCGGTATCCTCACCGAGATCGAACGCCGTGGCTTCGACGTCCTGGCCGGGCGGGTGCGGGTGCCGCGCCGTCGCAAGGCCGCCGTCTTCGCCCGTCACCTGCTGGCCTCCGCCGGGTCGGGCATGGCCGAGCGGCGCGTCCGCGTGGAGCTGCCGTGACCGGCGCGGCCCCCGTGGTCCTGGACGCGATGGGCGGCGACCACGGGCCCGCCGAGGTGGTCGCGGGCGCGGTGCTGGCGAGCCGCGAGCACGGCGTGCCCGTCGTCCTGGCAGGCCCGGCGGCGCTGCTGGAGGAGGAGCTGCGGCGGCACGGCGCCGCGGGTGAGCTCGCGGTGGCGCACGCCGAGGAGGCCGTGCCCATGACCGAGCGGGGGGCGGGCGCGACCGCGCTGGCCGCCTCCAGCCTGGCGGTCGGCTGCGGGCTGGTCGGACGGGGCGAGGCCGGGGCGCTGGTGTCGGCCGGATCCACCGGCGCGGTGGTCGCGTGCGCGGTGCGCGGCATCGGGCGGGCGGACGGCGTGCTGCGGCCGCCGCTGGCCGTGGCGCTCCCGTCCCTGGCGGGCGGGGCGAGCGTGCTGGTGGACGCCGGCGCGATCGCCGATCCGAGCCCCGCCATGATGGCCCAGTTCGCGCAGCTCGGCGCGGGCTACGCGCGGGCCGTGCTCGGCGTGGCCGACCCGGTGGTGGGGCTGTTGTCCATCGCCGCCGAGCCGGGCAAGGGCAACCGGCTGGCCCGTCAGGCGGAGGAGCTGCTCGGCGGGCTGCCGGTGCGCTTCCACGGGCCCGTCGAGGGTCACGACGTCCTGGCCGGCACGGTGGACGTGATCGTCACCGACGGTTTCACCGGCAACGTCGTGCTCAAGAACGTCGAAGGCTGCGTGCGCACGGCGCTGACCATGGTCGCCCGCGCCGGCATCGCCTCCCCCGGCCGGCTCGCCGAGGTGGCGGCCCGCTACGACCCGCAGACGCACGGCGGGGCCGTCCTGCTGGGCCTGCGCGGCACCGTCGTGGTCGCGCACGGCTCCTCGCGGGCGGCCACGATCGCCCGCGCCTGCGTGGTGGCCAGCACTCTGGCGGGACGCGCCCCGGCGGCCGGGATCGTGACGGCGGCGGCGGGATGAGCGGGTCAGCCCAGCGGGTCGCGCCCGTCCCAGCTGCCCTCGCCGGCGTAGGGGACGAAGCGGGCGAACAGCTCTTCGGCGTACCAGTCGTGTGCCCGTACCCGCTCGATGACCTGCCGGTGGGCCTGACCCTGGTAGGCGAAGGCCCGTACGGCCCGCCGGTCGCGCCACAGCGAGAAGGTGGCCTGCCGGGCGAGCGGCCACTCCCCCATGCCGACCGAGGCCAGGCAGCCGTCCTGCCGCCGCAGCAGCTCCTCGACCGGCGGGACCGACCGGTAGAAGGCGACCAGGCGGCCGGGCCGGATCGACGCCCTGGTCAGCACCGCCACCGGACCGGGTCCGCCGTCGTCGCGGGCCGTGAGGTCGCCGAACGGGTCGCGACCGGCCCAGGCGCCGCGCGAGGCCAGCGGCGCCAGCCGGGTCTGCCAGTACTCCGACGCCTCCGCCCGCCAGCGATCGGCGATCGGCGAGCTGCGCAGGAACTCCTCCAGGTCGTCCTCCCCGCGCCAGACGGCGAACAGCGCCCAGCGTCGCAGATCGGCCCCCAGCGACATCGAGCGGCCGCTGCCGGTGCCGAGCAGTTTCCAGAACCGCAGGCCCCCGGCGCGACGCAGCAGCGGCCGGTCGAAGGCCATGTGCTTCATCGCCCCCCTGCCGCCGTACCGGACGAGGTGGAACGACGCGATGGTTGAGGTGCTCGTGGCGGTCGTCATCGGCTACCTGCTGGGCTCGGTGCCGGTCGCGGTCCTGGCGGGGCGGGCGCACGGCGTCGATCCGCGCCACGTCGGCGACCGCAACCCGGGGTACTGGAACGTCAAGGAGCAGCTCGGGCGGCGGGCGGGCGTGCCGGTCTTCGCGGGCGACACGCTGAAGGGCGCTCTGGCCGCGTTGGCGGGGCTCCTGGTCAGCGGCGGCCACACCGGCGCCTTCGGCGTGGTCACCGGGGCGAGCGTGGCGCCGGTGTACCTGGCCGTGGCGGCGTCCATGGCGGGGCACGCGTGGCCGTTGTTCGCCGCGTTCCGGGGCGGGCGTTGCGTGCTGACCTTCGCGGGCGGGGTCGCGGTCATCTGCCCGCCGGCGTTCGCGCTGGCCGTGGCGGCGCTGACCGTTGCGGCGCTGGTGACGCGGTCGTTCGCGGTGGGCGCGCGGCTGGCGGTGTTCGGGGTGCCGCTGCTGCAGCTGCTGTTCATGCCCGCCGAGCTGGTGGCGGCCACCGGTGCGCTGATGTGCCTCATCGGGCTCCGCTTCGGGCAGGCCGCGCTGGCCGGCCGCCGCCGCTGACCTCACCGTACGTGCGGCCGCCGCCGCTGACCTCACCGTACGTGCGGCCGCCGCCGGTGACCTGGCCGTACGTGCGGCCGCGCCACCTGCGCACCGGCCGTACGGTGGCCTGCGTCAGCCGGAACGCGGCCGCCGGGTCCAGCAGCGGCGACAGCAGCAGCCCCGCGCCCGGCCGCCGGTAGCTGCCCCGCAGCGCGGCCGTCAGCGACACCCGCAGGCCCAGCAGCGCCAGGTCCAGGCCGGTCGGGCGGCCCGCGGCCAGCCGCAGCACGGGCAGCGCCGCCGTCAGCCAGACGACCGCCAGGTCGGCTGCCTGCCATCCGGGCCCGGTCACGTCGGCCAGCGGCAGCGAACGTCCCCACTCGCGCCACAGCTCGCCCGCCGAGTCGTGCATGTCGACCTCCAGCAGGCCGCCGGCGTCCAGGAAGCCGACCGACCAGCCCCGTCCGGCCAGGCATCGGGCCAGCGCCACGTCGTCGGTCATCCGGTCGCGTACGAGTGCGAAGCCGTCCGTCTCGGTCATCCGGGCCCGGCGGAAGGCCATGCACTGGCCGTTGGCGAGGGCCCGGTGCGGCGGCGGGGGGCTCGGCGGGCCGACCGGGCCGAAGCGGTAGACGAGGGTCGCCAGCATCGAGGCGTGCAGGGCCTGCTCCAGCGGGCCGTCGCAGACGAAGCGGGGGCCGGCGCTGACCAGGTCGTACCGGTCCAGGGTGGCGGCCAGCGCCCCGAACAGGCCGGGCTCGGGCCGGACGTCGGCGTCCAGCGTGACCACCACGTCGGACCGGGCGGCGGCCACCCCCTGGCGCAGCGCCCACTGTTTGCCCACCCAGCCGGGCGGCAGCGGATCGGCGGTGACGACCACGGCGCCCAGGGACGCCGCCAGCCTCGCCGTGCCGTCCCCGGAGCCGTCGTCGACGACGATCACCTCGCGGACGGCGGGGGCGGCGAGCGCGGCGCGCAGGCACGGCCCGATCCTGGCCTCCTCGTTCCGCGCCGGGATCACCACGGACACCGGCTCGCCGGCGGCCGGACGCGGCAGGAGCGCGGGCAGCCGCCGCCGTCCCCGCGCGAGCCGCGCCACCACGACGGCCGCCGCCGCGACCTGCGCGACGGTGACCGCGCCCCGGACCGGCCTCATCGGGGGCCGTCCGTGAGGTCCTGGGCCACCAGGTCGGCCACGATGCGGGCGCCCAGCGCCACCATCGGCAGTCCTCCGCCCGGGTGGGCCGAGCCGCCCACCAGGTACAGCCCGCGCCTCGGCCCCCGGTTGCCCGGCCGGGCGAAGGACGCCAGCCTGCCGCGGTAGGCGCTGCCGTAGATCGCGCCGCCCCACGCGCCGTAACGATCCCGCAGGTCGGCGGGGGTGAGGACGTCGACGAAGCGCAGCCGCCCGGCCAGGTCGAAGCCGCGCCCGGCCAGCCGTTCCAGCACCAGGTCCCGGTACGCCTCGACCCCGATCCCCCATCGCGCCGGATCACGAGCGGGCACGTTGACCAGCATCGTCCAGTTCTCCGCCCCGTGCGGGGCCTGGGAGGCGTCGTCCACCGCCGAGCAGCCGACGTAGACCGTCGGGTCGAGGGGCGGACGCCGCCGGTCGAAGATGTCGGCGAACTCCCGCTCGTAGTCGGCCGAGAACAGCACCGAGTGATGCGGCAGCCCCGGCGTGCGCCCCTCCACCCCGGCCAGCAGCAGGAACGCCGAGGACGAGGTCCCGAGCCGGGCGATCCGGCGCAGCCGCCGCCGGTCGGGGGACAGGCGTCCGTACAGGGCGGCGGCGTCGGTGTTGGCCACCACGATGTCGGCCCGCACCCGGCGCCCGCCCGCCAGCCGCACGCCGGTGACCTTGGAGTCGTCGGCCTCGACGGCGGTGACGGGCTCGGACAGGAAGATCTCCACTCCCGCGGCCTTCAGCAGCAGCGCCAGGTCGTCGGCCAGCCGGGCCAGCCCACCGGGCGCGTACCAGACGCCCTGCCCGTGTTCCAGCGCCGGGACGCACCCCAGCGCGGCCGGCGCACGGTACGGGCTCGATCCCGCGTACGTGGCGTAGCGGCCGACGTACTGACGAAGCCGGGGGTCGCGGAAGTGGCGCCGCGCCAGCCCGGCCAGCGTGCGCGTGGGGGCCACCGCCGTCAGGTCCGACAGGCGCGGCCTGCCCTGCCGCCGGATCGGCGGCCCGGCGAACACGGTCCGCTCGGCCGCCCGCAGACAGCCCTGGGCCCAGTCGTGAAAGGCCGACCAGGCCCGTCCCTCCCCCGGCGCCAGCCGTTCCACCTCGGCGGCCATCCGCCGCGGATCGCGGTGGGCGTCCAGGACCGTGCCGTCGGCGAAGCGGTAGCGGCACAGCAGCGCCGGCTCGATCAGTTCGCGGTCGAGCCCCAGGTCGCGCAGCACGCGCGGCATGGTGAGCAGCGACGGGCCGAGGGAGAAGGTGAAGCCGTCACGCCGATGTTCGGCCAGCTTGCCGCCCAATCGCGGCGACTGCTCGTACAGCCGCACCTCGTGCCCCTGGCGGGCCAGCAGCAGCGCGCACGCCATGCCGCCCACCCCGCCGCCGATCACCGTGACTTCGGCCATGACCGCCTCCAGGCCGGCGCGGCGAACGCGCCCATCGTGATCCCTCCGGCGGCGGCGACCAGGAGGTCGGGCGGCTCGAACACCGCCGCGAAGCCCACCGTCTCCATCACCGCCATGACCGTGTAGAGCGCCAGCAGCCCGCGCGCCGGCCCGGTGGCGCGGGCGATCCGCCCGACGACCACCATGACCAGCGCCGACACCAGCAGCCACCCCGCGAAGTTGCTCAGCGGCACGCCGCGGTAGAAGCCCTCCCGCGCCCACGTCCACAACCCGAGCCGGACCATCTGGGGGTCGAGGAACAGGTCCCACGCCGTCAGCGCGCCCGCGCCCGCGCACACCCGGGCCGGCCCGCCGGACGGCACGACCGCGACCGCCACCGCGTAGGCCGCCAGCCCCATGCCGCCCCACGCCAGCACCACCGGCACGGGGACACCGGCCACCTGCGGCCGCAGCGCCTCGCTGTAGCTGTAGGAGCCGAACGGGAACCCGGTCAGCAGCCCGGCCAGTTCGGCCGCGTACCCGGTCAGCGCCGCTCCGGCGAAGGCGGCCGCCGCCCTGGCCGCCCCCCAGGCGTCCGCGGCGAAGGCCACGGCGCACGTCGCCAGCAGGGCGACGATCACCGCGGTGAGCCGTCCGGGCTGCGAATCCAGCTCTGACGCCACCTGGCAGCCGACCATGGCCAGCGCCGACAGCACGCCGAGCGCGCGGGCCGGCCTCAGGGCCGCACCCGTCACCTGCCGGCCTGGTGTGCGTTCCACATACCTGTGTTTCGCAGGTGCCGCGTCAGGGGTTGCACGTCCCGAGGCGGATCGCGAGCCGGTACGGGACGAAGCGGGTTCTTTGCGCCTTTCCCCGCACACGTCAGGGGCGCGCTTGACATGCTGGGACCGTGACGCGGCGTACGAAGGCATGGTGGTTCCGGGCGGGCGTGGCGATCGGGATGGTCATGCTGACCGCCGCCGCGCTGCGGTTGTGGACGCGGTATCCCGGCGACGTCGACCCGGTCGGCGGAGGGTTCGCGCTCGTCGGGACCGTCCTCGCCGTGATCTCCTGGTGGCAGGCGCAGCGCGTGGCCGACACCGACGTACAGGCGGCCGGGATCCTGCTGGCCCGGCGGGTGCTGACCGAGGAGCGGGCCCAGCGGGCCCAGCTGCTGGGCGGCAAGGGCAGCGACGTCGTCATCGACGTCGACTTCTTCTTCCGCCCCACCGGCGGTTCCCTCTCCGCCCCGCCGTCCGGCACCCTGACGCAGGTGGCCGACTACTTCCGCGGCCTGCGGGAGCCGCGACGGTTCGTGATCGCCGGAGTGGCGGGGTCGGGCAAGACCGTCCTCGCGATCGAGTTGGTCCTCAAGCTGCTCGCCGGCAGGCAGCCCGACGACCGCGTCCCGGTGCGGATCTCCGCGACGAGCATCGACCCGGACGTGCCGGTGAGAACCATGCTCGCCCGGCACCTGACGGCGACGTACGGTCTGAAGCCGGTGATGGCGCGCACGCTCGTGGCGGCGGAGAAGATCCTGCCCGTCGTCGACGGGCTGGACGAGGTGGACGAGACCGACGAGCCGGGCTACGGGTCGCGGGCCGCCCGGGTGCTGCGCGCGCTGGAGGACTACGAGCACGGGCCGGACCGTTGCAGCCTGATCGTGACCTGCCGTACCGGCCAGTACGACGCCCTGGTCGCCGACCGGGCGGTCCCCCGCGGCGTCGTCCGGGTCGACGTGGGGACGGTGACCAGCGACAAGGCATGGCGTTTCATCCAGGCCGTCACCGACCAGGAGGACCCGGACCGCTGGCGGCCGGTGCTGGACGCGCTGACCCGCGACGGCCACGTCCTGGCCGACGCGCTCGGCACGCCGTGGCGGCTGACCCTGGCGGTCAGCGTCTACGAGGAACGCGACCCGCGCACCGGCCGCTACGTGCGCTCCCCCGAGGTGCTCACGGAGTTCGCCGACCAGTCGTCCGTGCGGGAGCACCTTCTCGGCCTGTTCATCCCCGCCCGCCTGGCCGCGGCGGCCCCGGCGGGGAAGGGGCCCACCGCCGAGCGGACGCATGCCTGGCTGGCCGTCCTGGCCGGTTATCTGCGCGGGAACGTGGGCCGGCCGCCGTTCCACGGACGCGTGCTGTCCGGCACCGACCTGGTGCTGCACCAGTTGTGGCCGCTGGCGGGTGATCGTCCTCGGGTCGTCGGCGCGCTGGTGGCCCTGGCGACCTGCCTCCCCGGGGTCGGCGTCGTCGTCGCCCTGGCCGTCCTGGCGGTCTCGCAGGTGCACATCGTGGACGGCCGGCTGACGGGCGCGGCGGTGGGTGCGCTCATGCTTCTCCTGCTGCCCGGCGTGGTGGCGGTGGGCCTGCTGCTGGAACCGTTCAGGGCCTGGCGGGAGGTGTGGTCCACGGCGGACGAGGCCGGTTTCCGCCGGCTCCGCCGCGTACGTGACCGCAGGAAGGCCGTGGTGGACGGCGTGCTCGCCGCCCTGGGCGGCTGCCTGGCGGGGGCGGCGGTGGTCATGGAGTTCGGCACCGCCCTTCCGCTGTGGGTGCCGGTCGTCTTCGGCCTCCTGTTCGGGATCGGCATGGCGACCGGGCGGGGCGGTCAGAACGGGGACGGCGGTTCCTGGGACGGCGCCGACCCCAGGGCGATCATCCGCGGCGACGTCGTCTCGACGCTGGTGGCGGCGCTCACCTTCGGTCCCGGATTCGGGTTCATCCTCGGGATCTGGTTCGCGGAGCTGCTGGACGGGCTGTCGGTCGCCACGGCGGCCACCGGGAGCGCGGTGTTCGGCATGTCCCTGGTGGCGTCCTGGTCGCCGCTGCTGGCGCGCCGCTACCTGGGATTCCTGCTGTCCACGCGCGGGCGGCTGCCATGGCGGCTGGGACGGTTCCTGCACCGGTGCTACGACGCGGGGCTGCTGCGGATCTCCGGGGTCGCCTACCAGTTCCGTCACCGCGAGCTCCAGGACTACCTGGCCGAGCATCCTTTACCACCAAAAAATGCGACAAACGACCAAATAAATGCACATACAGGGATAAGATGACCCAAGCCTTCCCTCTCCCCCGGAGAAGACGCCATGCAAAAGACTGTGCATATACGTCCCATTGACGACAGCGTGGGGCACGAGGAGTCCCCGGAGTGCGCCTGCGGCCCGGCCTCCCAGGAGGTCTACATCCAGGCGGACAAGCGGATCATCGGCACCATCTACCGCCACCACCCGCTGATCCCCTGCCAGGAATGGGAAGCCTCATGACCAGGGACGCGAGCGCCACACGCCGACGATGACCGCGAGCGCGGACGTCACGACGACCAGGTCGAAGATCACCTGCACGATGACCACCGCCTTCGCCCCCTGCCCCAAGGGGACGACGTCGCCGTACCCGACGGTGCCCAGGGTGATCACCGAGAAGTACAGGGCGTCCACCCGCGTGCGCAGCCCGTGGAACTGGTCGGCCATCACGTAGTACAGCGCCGCGAAGAAGACCACCACCACGACGACGACGGTCAGCAGCATCGCCAGTTGCTCGGCCAGGAACCGTCCGGGCCGCAGCGCGCGTTCCACCTGCCGCACCAGCAGCCAGGCCAGGATCATCACCCCGGCCAGGCAGGCCAGGGCGCGCAGCTCGGGCGACGCGCCCTGCGATCTTCCCGCCGGCAGCGGCGCGGCGAAGTAGACGCCGGTGATCACCGCGGCCGCGACCGCGCTGCGCGCCCATGCCAGCAGCCCGGCCCGAGAAGCACACATGTGATCAGCCTTCCTCGGCCGGGCGGCGTGCAACGCGGGCGAGGGTATGCAATCGGCCAAGGGTGAACGCCGCGTCCGGGCATGCTCTTTCTTGGGGTCCTCGTTGCCCTCATCGAAGACGGCCGAGGGCAGGACGGTCTCATGGCAGACCTTCCCTTCCAGGATCGGACGGACTTCGACCACGCCGATCGCGGCTTCATCGCCAAGCTGACCCCCGGCGTGGTCAAGTCGAGGAACGGCGAGGTCGTCTGGGACAACGACGCGTACGACTTCCTGGCCGGCGACTGCCCGGAGACCGCTCATCCGAGCCTGTGGCGGCAGGCGCAACTGTGCGCCAAGCAGGGCCTGTACGAGGTCACCGACGGCATCTACCAGGTGCGCGGCCTCGACCTGTCCAACATGACCCTCGTGGAGGGCGACACCGGCGTCGTCGTCATCGACCCGCTGGTCTCGGCCGAGTGCGCCGCCGCCGCGCTCGCGCTCTACCGCGACCACCGGGGCGACCGCCCGGTCACCGGGGTCGTCTACACCCACAGTCACGTCGACCACTTCGGCGGCGTACGCGGCGTCACCGACGGCGACGTGCCGATCCTGGCCCCCGCCCACTTCATGGAACACGCCGTCGCCGAGAACGTCTACGCCGGCACCGCCATGAACCGCCGCGCCCTCTACATGTACGGCCAGCTCCTCCCCCGGACCCCGGAGGGCCAGCTCGGCTGCGGGCTGGGCATGGGCACCTCGCAGGGCACCGTCTCCCTCATCCCGCCGAACGTGGACGTCACCCGCACCGGCCAGGAGGAGACGGTCGACGGCGTGCGCATCGTCTTCCAGCTCACCCCGGGCACCGAGGCCCCCGCCGAGATGAACTTCCTGTTCCCCGACCGCCGCGCCCTCTGCCTGGCCGAGAACGCCACCCACAACCTGCACAACATCCTCACGCTGCGCGGCGCGGTGGTCCGTGACGCCCGCGTCTGGGCCCGCTACCTGACCGAGGCCGTCGAGCTCTTCGCCGACCGGGCCGACGTCGCCTTCGCCTCCCACCACTGGCCCACCTGGGGCAGGGACGACATCGTCACCTTCCTGTCCCAGCAGCGCGACCTGTACGCCTACCTGCACGACCAGACGCTCCGCCTGCTCAACCAGGGCCTGACCGGCGCCGAGATCGCCGAGGTCGTGCAGGTGCCGCCGGCTCTGGAGCAGGTCTGGCACACCCACGGCTACTACGGCTCGGTCAGCCACAACGTCAAGGCCATCTACCAGCGCTACCTGGGCTGGTTCGACGGCAACCCCGCCCACCTGTGGGAACACCCGCCCGTCGAGCAGGCCCGCCGCTACGTCGAGGCGTTCGGCGGCACCTCGGCCGTGGTGAGCCTGGCCGACCGCTACGTCAACGAAGGCGACCTGCGCTTCGCCGCGACGCTGCTCAACCACGCCGTGTACGCCGACGAGAACGACGCCTCGGCCCGCAGGCTGCTGGCCCGCGTCTACACCCGCCTCGGCCAGGGCGCCGAGAACGCGACCTGGCGCAACTTCTACCTCACCGGCGCGGGCGAGCTGAAGGACGGCCCCTCGCCGGCCCCCACCAACACCACCTCACCCGACATGCTCGGCGCGCTGTCCAGCGAGCAGCTCTTCGACTCCCTGGCCATCCGGGTGAACGGCCCCGCCGCCTGGAACGAGCGCTTCGCCATCGACTGGCACCTCACCGACCTGGACGAACGCCACCGGACCACGATGTCCAACGGCGTCCTCGTCCACCAGAAGTCGCCCTCGGGCAACGGGGCCGACCTGACGCTGCGGCTGAGCCGACAGCGCCTGCTCGGCCTGCTCGCCGGTGACGGCGACGCCGGGACGGAGGGGGGCGGGATCGACCATGACGGCGACCTGGCCGTCCTGCGCCGCCTGACCTCCGTGCTGGACCAGCCCAAGCCCGACTTCGCCATCGTCACGCCCTGAAACCGCGAACCGCAGGAGAAACCGCCATGAGCAACCTGATCGCCATCGCCTACCCCGACGTCCAGACCGCCATGTCCGTACGCGACCGCCTCGGGCAGATGCAGAAGGAGAACCTGATCAAGCTGGCGGACGCCGCCGTCGTCGAGCGCAGGGAGGACGGCAAGATCAAGCTGCACCAGGCCACCAGCCTGGCGGGCATGGGCGCGGCCGGCGGCGCCCTGTGGGGCGGCCTCATCGGCCTGCTGTTCCTCATGCCCCTGCTCGGCATGGCGCTCGGCGCGGCGGGAGGAGCGGTCGGCGGCGCGCTCACCGACACCGGGGTGAACGACGACTTCATGCGCGAGCTGGGCGCCAAGCTCGAACCCGGCACCGCCGCCCTGTTCCTCCTGGTCGTCCAGAGCACCCCCGACAAGGTGATCCCGGAGATCGCCCAGTACGGCGGCGACATCCTGCAAACCTCGCTCAGCCACGAGCAGGAGGAGCAGCTGCGCGCCACCGCCGAGGCCGCCAGGGCCGGCGTGTGACCCACGGCCTCATCGGTTCCGGCTCACGGGGGACGGATGAGGCCCCTCTTCGAGGCCGCGGCGACGGCCGCCGTGCGGGAGTCCACGTCCAGCTTGGTGTAGATGTGCGCCAGATGGGTCTTGACCGTGGTCTCGCTGAGGAACATCACCTTGCTGATCTGCCGGTTCGACAGGCCGGCGGCGACGTGCCCGAGGACCTCCAGCTCGCGCGGGCTGAGCGTGGCGTCGGGAGCGCGGACCCGGCCCAGCAGGCGCGCGGCCACGCTCGGCGCCAGCGCGCCGGCCCCCGTGGCGGCCGACCGGACGGCGGCGTGCAGGTCCTCCGACGGGGCGTCCTTCAGCAGGTAGCCGGTCGCGCCCGACTCGATGGCGGCCACGATGTCGGCGTCGGTGTCGAACGTCGTGAGCACCAGGACCCGGGGGCCGTCCAGGGCCACGATCCGGCGGGTCGCCTCGCTGCCGTGCATGCCCGCCCCGAGCTGGAGGTCCATCAGCACGACGTCGGGGGCGAGCCTGGCGGCCAGTTCCACGCCCTCCTCGCCCGTGGCGGCCTCGCCGACCAGGTCGAAATCGGGCTGCCCGGCCAGCATGGCACGCAGGCCGGAGCGGACGACGGGATGGTCGTCCACCAGGACGATCCGGATCACGGCCCCTCCAGGGGCGGCAGCGGCAGGGTCGCCACGACGGCCGTGCCCTCGCCGGGGGCCGACTCCACGGTGAGGCTGCCGCCCAGGGCGCTCACCCGTTCGCGCATCGCGCGCAGGCCGAACCCGGCCGTACGTACGGGGTCGAACCCGCGGCCGTCGTCGTACACGTCCAGCACGACCACGTCGTCCAGGTACGTGAGGGTCACCCCTGCGTGACCGGCTCCGGAGTGGCGGCTGACGTTGCCCAGGGCGCCCTGGGCGATGCGCAGCAGCGTGGCGTCGTAGTCGGCGGGCAGCGGCGCCGGGGTGCCGGAGATCTCGAAGCGCGCCTGGATGGGCGTGCCCGCCACGGCCGAGTCGCCGGCCCTGCGCAGCGCCGCGGCCAGAGACGCGTGTTGCAGCGCCGGAGGAGCCAGGGCGCGGACGAAGTTCCTGGCCTCCTCCAGGTTCTCCTTGGCCGCGTCCGCCGCTTCGGCGATGCGGCGCTCGGCGGCCGGGAGGTCTTCCGCCAGGTCCCGCCGGGCCGCGCGCAGGAGCAGGATGATGCTGGACATGCCCTGGGCCAGCGTGTCGTGGATCTCCCTGGCCAGGCGTTCCCGCTCGGCCAGCCGTACGGCGTCGCCCTCCGCCTGGAGCAGCTTCCCCCGCGTGCGGACCAGGTCGTCGATCAGCAGGCGGCGCTCCTCGCTCTCGGCGTGCAGCGCCTTGTAGACCATGGCCATCAGGGTGGCCACCGCCGCGCCGATCGTCGGGCCGATGACCAGGGCGGCGGTCAGCCGGCCCTCGTGCCAGGCGGCGGCCAGGACGGCCGCCAGGGTCAGCGCCACCACGCCCGGCACCGCGACCGCCAGCGGCAGGAGGTGCAGGTAGGCGAAGAAGAGCGGGAAGGCCAGCCAGACGAACTGCGGTGCGGCCAGCGCGAGCCCCGCCCATCCGGCCGTGGTCAGCACCAGCCAGATCCGGCCCAGCCGCAGGTGCGTCGGGCCGCCGAAGTGCGGCAGCCGCTCTTCGATCACGAGACCGGCCAGGTAGAGGACCCCGAGGAGCGCTCCGCCCAGCACCAGCGCGAACCGCCCCTTCCCGGCGACGCCGACCAGCGCGACCACCAGGAGGATCGCGAACGTGCCGTGCACGGTCCAGCGGAGCAGCCGGAGGGCGGGCGGGAACGGATAGTCAGACATCTCTCACCAAGCGTATGCGACGGCCCCGCACCCCAAATCGTCCAAAAGAAGTATTCCGGGCGGACCGCATGCACGATGCGGGCGGGCACCGGACGCCCGCACGCTGGGGAACGCCAATGTGACCTTCAACCGCAACGGGGGACGCGCCGTGTTCGTGGCGCTCAGAGACCTGCGCTTCGCAAAGGGACGGTTCGCCCTCATGGGCGCCGTCGTCTTCCTCATCACGCTCCTGGTGACCATGTTGTCCGGCCTGACCGCCGGGCTGGCGCGGGAGAACATCTCGGCCGTGGAGAGCCTGCCCGCCGGGCACCTCGTCTTCGCCGGGGGCGGGAAGCCCGCCTTCGCCGACAGCCGCGTCACCGACCAGACCTGGCAGGAGTGGCGGCGGGTGGCCGGCGACTCCGTCGAGAGGCTCGGCGTCTCCATGTCGAGACTCGGCTACGGCGACGATCGGAGCGCGGGGGTGGCGCTCTTCGGCGTCCAGCCGGGCGGCGCCCTGGCCCAGGGGCGGCCGGTGGACACGGGGAGGATCGTCCTGTCCGCCGCGCTCGCCGCCGACACCGGGGTGAAGACCGGCGACACGGTCCGGATCGCGGGCAAGGACTTCACCGTCTCCGGCGTCGGCGGCCAGGCGTCCTACAGCCACACGCCCGTCGTCTGGCTCGGCATCGGCGACTGGGAGCAGATGGGCCGCCAGGGCGGCGCCGACAGCGTGGCGACCGTCCTGGCGCTGCCCTCCAGCGGCACTGCCGGGCTGGAGGCGGCCGACGCCCGGATCGGCACCACGACGGTCCCGCTGTCCGAGGCCCCCGCCGCGATCGGCTCGTTCTCCTCCGAGAACGGGTCGCTCCAGCTGATGCGCGGCTTCCTGTTCGCGATCTCCGCCCTGGTCATCGGGGCCTTCTTCACCGTCTGGACGATCCAGCGGCGCGGCGACGTCGCCGTGCTCAAGGCGCTGGGCGCGAGCTCCGGCTACCTCCTGCGGGACGCGCTGGCCCAGGCGGTCATCGTGCTGCTGGTCGGCGCGGGCGTCGGGGGGCTGCTCGGGGCGGGTCTCGGGGCGCTGGCCGAGGGGACCGTCCCGTTCGTGCTGTCGGTGACGACCACCGTGGCCCCGGTGGCGGTGATGATCGTCCTCGGGGCGGCCGGAGCCGCGCTGGCCATCCGCAAGATCACCTCTGTCGACCCGCTGACCGCCCTGGGAGCCTCCCGATGACCCTCCAGCTCACCGACGTCGTCCTCACCTACCCCGACGGCGACCGTACGCTGACCGCGCTCGACCACGTCAGTCTGGCCGTCGGGCCGGGCGAGTTCACCGCGGTGGTCGGCCCGTCCGGCTCGGGCAAGTCCAGCCTGCTCGCCGTCGCCGCCACGCTGATCACGCCCGCGGCGGGCAGCGTGATCATCGCCGGGCAGGACGTCTCCAGCGCCGGGCAGGCGGTCCGCACCAGGGTCCGCCGCGACCACGTCGGCATCGTGTTCCAGCAGGCCAACCTGCTGCCCTCGCTGACCGCGCTCGACCAGCTCCTGGTGATGGCGCACCTGGCCGGCGAGTCCCCCCGCGACGCGGGCCCGCGGGCACGGGAGCTGTTGCTCGCCGTCGACCTGGGCGGCAAGGAGCACAAGCGCCCGCACCAGCTGTCCGGCGGCGAGCGCCAGCGCGTCAACATCGCCCGCGCGTTGATGAACTCCCCCGAGGTCCTGCTGGTGGACGAGCCGACCAGCGCGCTCGACCACGACCGGGGCGAGCGGATCGTCTCCCTGCTGGCCGACCTCACCAGGAAGAACGACCTGGCCACCGTCATGGTCACGCACGACCTGGCCACCCTGGCGAAGGTGGACACCGTCCTGGCCATGGACGACGGCAGGCTCGGTGCCCGGCCATGGTCAGCCGCGGTCAGCCGCGGGGTGTGAACTGGTTCAGGTCGTAGATGCCGAGCGCCTTCTCGATGTCGGCCACCTGCCCGACCACACCGGTGAACCCGGCCGGGCCGAAACGGCGGTGCTCCTCGTCCTCGAACGTCTCCGCCAGGTCGGCGAACTGCCCGGGCGGGATCACCTCCCGCATGGCCGGGAAGACCACGGTGTCCTCGCGGGCTTCGTGGGGCTCGTACATGCGGACGAAGGCGGTCAGGTCCGCGGCCAGGCCGCGACGGGCCACCTGGGAGGTGGGCCGGGCGGTGGCGCCCAGGATGCGGCCGGTCAGGACGCGTCCGCGCCGGTGCTGCAGGATCAGGACGGGGACGACGTCGGTGAGCTTGCCCGCCTTGACCAGGGGCGGGAAGACGTACCGCTCTTCGAGCTGCTCGTGGTACTGCTCGATGAAGGTGCTGATGATGCCGGCCCCGGCGTGCAGGGGGCCCGCCGGCACCCGCTCGCCGGCCTCGATCCGCCGGACGCCCTCCCGGTAGATCAGCAGGACGCGTTTGAGCACTCCGTGCTCGCGCATGAGGTCTTCGGGCGGCGTGACCGGCACCTCCCGCTCCGGGCCGGGGGTGGGGGTGGCGGTCATGGCGCCGCGGGCCTGGAGCGTGGCGTCGCAGCCGGTCAGCGCCGCCGAGCCGCAGGCCAGGGCGACGGGCATGGTCAGCAGCTCGCGGCGGCGCACGCTCTGTGGCGTGCGGCCTTCGCGCTGTTCGTCCCTCATCGCCCGCTCCCGTTCCCCAGCCGTCCTCCCAGGTGCTGCCCGTCCGCCGGTGTTCCGACGCGAATGGCCCGGTAATCCTTCCCTCTGCACGACGACGGCGATGAAACGTTCACGCGGATCCCGAGGCAATGGGCCGAAACTTTCCGCATGCCTGGTCCTGCATTCCTCTTCCGCACGGAGGCGTAGCGGTCCGAAACTTTTCATATCATTCTTGACAAGTTTCGGACCGATTCTCACACTGAGTCCTCAAGGCGATCTCCCCGTCAGATCGATGGTCCGGGGGCGCGTCCCGCCGTTCCATCCCTTGATTCGCATACGGAGGCTCAGACATGAGCGTCAACGCCCCGTCCCCATCCGTCACCCGCCGGCGCCGCCGAGCACTGATCACCGGCGCGTTAGGCGCCCTCGGCCTGATCACAGCACTGGCGACGGCGATCCCGGCCGACGCCGCCGAGAGCACCCTCGGCGCGGC